>NZ_JBHYVB010000064.1:26332-52567 GCF_042750115.1 Streptomyces sp. NPDC059455 | reverse complement strand
GGGCTAGATCCGCCCGCCGTGGTGCTCGGCCCGGGCGACGGCCTCCTGCGCCGCCTCGACCCGCCGCTGATACGCCCGGTGGGTCTCCTCCCACCCGGCGAGCCACTCGGCGGCCTCCTCGACCGCCTCGTCGTCGGCGCGGGCCTCCCGCTCGAGCGCGGCGATCTCACGGACGACGGCCTCCGCCCGAGCCTCCCCCCGCCGCGCGGCCCCCAACGCCCCCAATTCCTCCCGCACCCGCCGCTCAACCTGTCCCAGCCACTCGGCATCGGCTTCGGCGAGCTCCACCGAGGTGTCAACGCCCTGCGCCCCGGCCCTCCGGTCCCGCTCGCCGTACGCACCGACCGGGCCCGGAGCCGCTCCGCCACGACTCGCCTCGGGCGCGACCCGCCCCGCCGCGTCGGGGCGCGACGCGTCCGTTCCGTTACGGCCGTCCCCGACCGTCTGTGCCATGAGGCGTTCCTGCGGGCCGGGGTCGACGGAGGCCGACGTCCCCGCTTCACCGGACGACGCCCGGCGCGGCATGTCGTCCGTGGCGTCCTCGTCGGGAGCCGGCCCGGCCCACACACCTTCCGCAGCCGCGTGCGGGGCGGGCTCCTCCGGGGACGCGGTGGCCTGTGCGGGCAGGGGTGCACCGGGCGAAGCGGTCGGCCCGGCGGGGGTGCGTTGGTCGGGGATGTCCGGGATCGGCGCGAGGGTCATGGCCGCCAGGCCGGGTTCGGCGGACAGGCGGGTACGGGCCTGGTGTTCGGTGGATTCGGCGGTGTGGTGGTCGCGGGCAGCGGCGGTGCGGAGGTCGAGTGCGGGGACCACGGCGTCGGCGGCGCGGGCGCGTTCCAGCAGCTCGTGCAGGCGGTCGTGGTCGGGTCGCTGCCGTTCGAGATCGTCCGCCCGGCGGCGGGCCTCGGCGTGGCGGCGCTGGAGTTCGGCCCGTTCGCGGGTCGCGTCGGCGGTCCGCCGGGCGGCGTCATGGGCCGCCTCGGCGGCTCGTACGGCGGACAGCGCGATGTCCTGCCGCTCGCGCGCGCCCGAGCGCGCGATGGCGGCCCACTCCAGGACGGCGTCGGCCAGCCCCGGCTCACCGGGGGTCAGCTCGGGCAGCGGATGGCCGTCCGGCTCCGTGGTGCGGCCCGCCGCCTGCGCCATGCGGTGGGCGAGCGCGAGCAGCCGCTCGTCCCCGGCCGCGACGCGCTTCTCCGCCGCCCGCCGCTGCTCCGCCAGCCGTTCCTCGACGGCGGCGAAGCGGCCGGTGTCGAACAGCTTGCCCAGCAGCTTGCCGCGCGCCAGCTCGTCCGCGCGCAGAAAGCGCGCGAAGTCGCCCTGCGGCAACAGCACCACCTGGCAGAACTGCTCCCGGCTCATGCCGAGCAGCTGCGCGATCTCCTCGCCGATCTCCTGGTGCGAGCGGCTGAGGGCCTTCCACTTCCCCGCCTCCGCGCTGGTCGAGGATGTCGGCGAGGCGTACTCGCGGAGCAGGGTCTGCGCCTTCTCCCGCGTCATCCCGGTGCCCCGCTTCTTGGGGCGCGGCTGCTCGGGGCGCCGGGTGATCTCCAGGCGCCGCTCCCCGACGGTGAATTCGAGAACGACCTCGGTCGGGGTCAGCGGCTCGGCGTGGTCGCTGCGCAGCGAGAGCCCGCTGCCCTGGCGGGCGCCGGGCACCTGGCCGTACAGCGCGTAGCAGACCGCGTCCAGGACGGACGTCTTACCGGCGCCGGTCGGCCCGTGCAGCAGGAAGAGCCCGGCGGCGGACAGCTCACCGAAGTCGATCTCCTGGGTGGCGCCGAACGGCCCGAAGGCCGTCACGGCGAGCCGGTGCAGCCTCATCGTGCCGCCTCCCCCGCGGTCGCCCCCGCGGTCACGGCACCCGCCGTCGTCGCCCCCGCGCCGTTCTCCTCGCCGGGCACGACGCCCTCGTGCGCCTCGCTCCTCACCGTCTCCAGCGCGTCGCCGAGCAGCGCGCGCTCCGCCTCGTCCGGGCCGCGGCCGCCCCGCACATGGGCCACGAAGTCCTCCGCGATCTGCCGGTCCGAGCGGCCGCGCAGCCGCTGTGCGTACGAGGCGAGCGGATCCTCGGGGGGCCGCTCGGGGTCGAAGACCAGCGTGAGCACATGGGGGAAGCGCCGCGCCAGCCGGGCCATCGGCTCATGCGGCCGCACCGCGTCGGTCAGCGTGGCCTCGATCCACGCCTCCTCGTGGCGATCGAGGTCCGGATCGGCGAGCAACTCCTCGATCCGGCCACGGATCCGGGCCAGCGGCCGGGGCACCGGGCACTCCACCCGTTCGCACGACGGCACCTCGCCCGCCGCCCCCAGCTCCACCACCCACATGGACTTGCGGTGCGCCGTCTCGGAGAAGGAGTACGCGAGCGGGGAGCCCGAGTAGCGGATGCGCTCGGTGATGGTCTGACAGCCGTGCAGATGGCCGAGTGCCGCGTAGTCGACGCCGTCGAAGACCTCGGCGGGTACGGAGGCGACGCCGCCGACCGTGATGTCCCGCTCGCTGTCGCTGACCGCGCCACCGGTGACGAAGGCGTGCGCGAGGACGACGGACCGGGTGCCGGACAGCCGGGTGGCGAGGTCGGCGCGCACCCGGTCCATGGCGGCGCCCAGCACCGCCGTATGACCGGCCGCCGAGGCGCCCAACTCCTCCCGCACCAGACCCGGTTCGAGATACGGCAGACCGTAGAAGGCCACCTCGCCGTGGTCGTCGGAGAGGACGACGGGCGTGGCGCAGCCGGCGGGGTCGGTGCGCAGATGGATCCCGGCCCGGTCGATCAGCCCGGCGCCGACGCCGAGACGGCGGGCCGAGTCATGGTTGCCGGAGATCATGACCGTCGGCACCCCGAGGTCCGCGAGCCGGTGCAGGGCGTCGTCGAAGAGCTCGACGGCGGCGAGCGGCGGCACGGCGCGGTCGTAGATGTCGCCCGCGACGACCACCGCGTCAATGCGGCACTCGCGCACGGTCGTGACGAGGTGGTCGATGAACTCCCGCTGCGCGGCAAGGAGGCTGACCCGGTGAAAGGACCGTCCGAGGTGCCAGTCGGAGGTGTGCAGAATTCTCACAAGCGGTCTCCGACCTGCACTTCTGACCTTCCTCCCACCCCAGTGGCCTGCATCACACCCGCGGCGTGTACGCGGTGCGGGCACCGACCACGTTAGCCGCGGTCGGTGCCCGGTCTCTCACGGACCTCGTATTTCCCACCCGTGGCTAGCCGTGGTGGTCCCTCCACCGCGCGTCCTCGGAGTCCTGGAGACCTTCGAAGGGGCGGGTGTCGAGGTAGTACCACTCCGCGGACGGGCCCGGCTGTGACGGGCCGTAGAACGCGTCGTACAGCGCACCGGACGAGGACCGCTCATGCGGCTGCGGCGGCGGCCACGACGGGGACGCGGGCGAGGACACGGGCGAGGACGCGGCCGCCGGCGGGGATTCGGGCGAGGACTCGGGCCTGGGCTTTCGCCTCGGCTTTGGCCTCGGCCCCGATCCCGGCCCCGATCCCGGCCTCGGAAGGTCGGGCAACAGCAATTCCACCCGTACGGCGCCCGACGCCCGCTTCTGCTCCACGAACTCCTCGATCTGGCTGCGGCAGGCGTGGTCCAGATGGGTCACCCCCATCAGGTCCAACCGGATCCGCGGCGTCCCCGCCGACCCCACCGCCTCCAGCGCGTCGATCACCTTGGGCAGCCGCAGAAACGTGGCGTTGCCGGTCATGACCAGCTTGGCGGTGTCGCCCTCGACCCGGTGCTCGATGGAGGTCCGCGACATCCGCAGCGCCGCCAGGACGATCCCGGCAGCGAGCCCGACCAGCACCCCCTCCAGCAGCGCGGTGGCGACGATCGTGCCCGTGGTGACGGCCATCACCACGAACTCACCGCGGTCCTGGCGCCACATCTTCGGGAACTGCTCGGGGGCGAGCAGCTTCCAGCCGCTGTGCACCAGCACACCCGCCAGCACCGCGACCGGGATCAGGGCGAGAACGCTCGGCAGCAGCAGCGCGAAGGCCAGCAGCCACAGGCCGTGCAGGGTGCGGGAGAGCCGGGTCTTGGCCCCGGCCTGCACATTGGCCGAGCTGCGGGCGACGACGGCGGTCATGGGCAGCGCGCCGAGGACGCCGCAGACGGTGTTGCCCGCGCCCTGGGCGATCAGCTCGGTGTTGTAGCGGGTGCGCGGACCGTCGTGCATCCGGTCCACCGCGGCGGCCGTGAACAGGCTCTCCGCCGAGGCGATGACGGTGAAGGTGATGACGGCGGTGAGCACCGCGGGATCGGCGAGCCCCGCGAACTGCTCCGGGCCGGGCACCTGGACCGCGGACAGCAGATCGCCGACCTGAAGGGTCTTCACCTCCACACCGGGCAGCGCGGCGATCACGACGCCGATGGCCACGGCGACCAGGGCGGCGGGGATCCTGCTGACCGGCCCCGGCACCTTCTTCCAGACGAAGCTGAGGACGACCGTGGCGATGCCGAGCAGCGCGGCGATCGCCGTCTGCGCGTTCGTGAAGGTGCCGAGGACATGCGCGGGGAAGCCCAGGATGTTCTCGATGGCCGTACCGGGGGCCGTGGCATCGGCCAGCGGATACGACTGGCTGAACATCAGCGGCAGCCCGATCCCGGCGAGCATGCCCTGGACGACGGCGATGGAGATGGCCTGGAACATACGGCCCAGCCGGATCATCCCCAGGCCGATCTGGAGCAGCCCGGACATCAGCACGATCACCCCGAGCATGGCGATGCCATGGGCCTCGACGGTCTCCGCGACAAGTGCGGTGAGCCCGGCGGCGGGCCCACTGACCTGGAGGGCGCTGCCCCGGGTCATACCGACCACCAGCCCGCCGACGACACCGGTGATAATGCCGAGTTCGGCCGGGGTACCGGAGGCGACGGCGACACCGATGCACAGGGGCAGGGCCACGAGGAAGACGACCAGGGAAGCGGTGATCTCGGTGCCGAGATCGACCCCCTGGACGGTCCCGCCAGTCTTTCCCCCAACCTTGCCTTTTACCTCGCCCTTGCTCTTGCCCTTGCCCTTGCCCCTGCCCTTGCCCCTGCCCTTGCCCTTGCCTTCGGAGGTGTCCCCCGCCCCGCCGTCGGCCTTATGGAAGCCAGGAGCCTCGGCCGTTTCTCTTACGGTTCCAGCGGCGGGCGCATATGCGGGCATCGGTTGCGTCGACCGGGCGTCGCGCGCCCCTTCCGGCGGGAACACCTCGTCGATGTCGTACGACGGCGATGGAACCGGCTGTATCCGGCCACGGGCATGTCGTCCGCTCGTCATGAGTACGCCCGGACGTCATCGTCGTTATCGAGATCGAGTTCCTTGCCCGCGTTGCGCGGCTGGAATTCTGGAAATTGCCCGTTGGCCAGTTTCCGGTATTCGCACGGAGTCCTCATCGTGCCTCCCTGACGGGTGGTTGGACCAGATGCGAATCACCGTAGGGAGGGCCGTACCAGGCGAAGGCTAAACGAACACTAGAGCATGACAAGTTCTTCTCCAATATTCGGTTCCGCGCTCGCAACATTACAAAAACCAGGAAGCCATTCCGGTATTGCGGTACACAGGTCCCCATGACCGTACGAGCGCTACTCATCGAGGATGACGAGACGATCGCCGAGCCCCTCGTCGAGGGACTGGGGCGGTATGGACTGATGGTGGGTCATGTCAGCACGGGGGCAGCCGGGCTGGAGGGGCCGTACGGGGACATCGTTCTGCTCGACCTGGGACTGCCGGACATGGACGGCATCGACGTCTGCCGCGGTATCCGGCAGGTGTCCGATGTGCCGATCATCATGCTCACCGCGCGGGGCGAGGAGGCCGACCGGGTCCTGGGGCTGGAGCTGGGCGCGGACGACTACTTGGCGAAGCCGTTCAGCATGCGGGAGCTGATCGCCCGGATCCGCGCGGTGACAAGGCGTTCCCAACGCACCGCCACCGCCACCGCCACGGGGCCCACCGCTCCCACCGCACCGGCCCCCGCCGTCACCCCGCCGGCCGCCCCCGCCGTCACCCCGCCGGCCGCCGCCCAGCCGCCGCCCCGGGAGCAGGAGCCGCTGGTCGTGGACCGCCGGACGCGTCAGGTGTGGGTGGGCGGCGCACCCGTCAGCCTCACTCCCAAGGAGTTCGAGCTGCTGGCCCTGCTCACCGAGGACCCCGGCGCCGTGTACTCGCGCCAGCAGATCCTCGACCGCGTCTGGGACCCCCACTTCCACGGGCCGACCAAGACCCTGGACGTGCACGTCGCCACCCTGCGCCGCAAGCTGGGCGACCCGGCCTGGATCCAGACCCTGCGCGGGGTCGGCTTCCGTCTGGCCGTCCACTCGGGCGTCCCGGCGGGGATCGCTTCGGGGGTTCCGGAGGCCGCCCGGCCGTGACCCGACGTCTGCTGCTCGGATATCTGAGCCTCGCCGTGCTGACCCTGCTGAGCCTGGGCATACCGCTCGGCTATGTCTACGGCAGAGCCGAGCGAGAGCAGGTCATCTCCTCGGCGGAGGACGAGGCCGAGTCGGTGTCCGCGTTCGCCTCGCTGTCCATCATGGCGGGCCGGGAGCAGCGCGAGCTGCCGAACCGGGCCCGGCACTGCGCCGAGCGCATCCGGGGCAGGGTGGTCATCGTCGGCGACGACGGCCGGCTGCTGGCGACCTCGCATCCGCTGTCCGCCACGGAGTCGCGGAACCTGGTGTCGCGCCCCGAGATCGCCGCCGCGCTGCGCGGCCGGGACGCGATCGACGTCCGGACCTCCACCATCGGCGGCGTCCGCTATCTCTCGGTCGCCGCACCCGTCGTCCACGGCGACGAGCTGCAGGGCGCGGTGCGCCTCACCATGCCGACCGACGCCGTGGAGGCCCGGGTCCACCGGATCTGGTTGCTGCTGGCCGTGGGCGGGCTCGCGATCCTCACGGCCGTCGCCGCCGTGGGGCTGGTCTTCGCCCGCTGGGCCAGCCGCCCCATCCTGGAGCTGGAGCGGTTCGCGCACCGACTGGCCGACGGCCGGTTCACCACGCCCGCGCCCGTGACCTCCGGCCCGCCCGAGGTGCGCAGCCTCGCCGCCACCTTCAACCAGACCGCCGCCCGGCTGGAGCATCTGCTGGCCTCCCAACGCGCCTTCGCCGCCGAGGCGTCCCACCAGCTCAAGACGCCGCTGGCGGCGCTGCGGCTGCGGCTGGACAACCTGGAGGCGGAGCTGACGGGGCACGCCCGGGACGGTCTCAGCGCCGCGATGACCGAGACCGACCGGCTGGCCCGGATGGTCGAGGGGCTGCTGGCGATGGCGCGGCTGGAGGAGAGCGCCGTCACCCCCGAACCGGTCGACCTGGACCAGGTGTGCGCCGAGCGCCTGCGCACCTGGAGCCCGCTCTTCGATCGGCACAGGGCCCGTCTCGCCCTGCTCGGCGACCGGGTCGGCCAGGCGCTCGCGGTGCCCGGGGCCATCGAGCAGATCCTGGACAATCTGCTCTCCAACGCGCTGCGTGCCACGCCCCTGGGCTCCACCGTCACCTTGGTGCTGCGCTGTTCGGCCGCCGACCGCCGCCAGCTCCCGGCCCGGCCCGCCTGGATCGAGCTGCATGTCATCGACGAGGGGCCCGGCATGACCGCCGATCAGCGGCGCCGCGCCTTCGACCGCTTCTGGCGCGCCCCCGATGCCCCGAAGGGCGGCACCGGTCTGGGTCTGTCGCTGGTGCAGCGGCTCGCCCATGCGAGCGGCGGGGAGGCCACCTTGGCCCGGGCGCCCGGTGGCGGTCTCGACGCCGCGATCCGGCTGCGGCCCGCGCCCCGGGCGTCCCAGGGGCGCCCGTCCAGAATCGGCCTGCCCCGGAGAGTCCGGAGCGACCGGAGCACACCGGAGTCCACTCCGTCCCCGCCCTCGGTGCGCTCACCGGCGTAAGTTCAGGCGGTCCTCAAGCCCAGGCCGTCCTTACGCGTCCTGGTACGCCTCGCCGCCGAGCTCCAGTGCGGCGGTGCCCGCGGTGGTGTCCGCCAGCCAGTCGCGGAAGGCGTCCACATCCGCGTCGGGCAGCCCGAGCTCGATCGTCACGGCCTCGGCGTAGCGCACCTCCCGGACCGCCCGGCCCGTCGCCCGCAGGTCGTTCTCCAGCTTTCCGGCCCGCTGGTGGTCCACGGTGACGGTCACCAGCCGGAACCGCTGCCGGGTGACGGTTCCCAGCGCGTCGAGCGCCTCGCCGACCGCGCCGCCGTAGGCCCGGATCAGACCGCCCGCGCCGAGCTTCACGCCCCCGTAGTAGCGGGTGACGACGGCCACCGCGTACCGGATCTCGCGGCGCAGCAGCATCTGCAGCATCGGCACCCCGGCCGTACCGCCCGGCTCCCCGTCGTCACTCGCCTTCTGCACACCGCCGTCCGCGCCGATGACATAGGCGAAGCAGTTGTGGGTGGCGGTTGGGTGCTCCTTCCTGACCCGCTGGATGACGTCCTGCGCCTCCTGCTCGGTCGCGGCGGGCGCGAGCGTGCAGAGGAAGCGCGATCTGTTGATCTCGGTCTCGTGCACGCCCTCGCGCGCGACCGTCCGGTACCGCTCCTGCATCAGGCCACCCTATGTCCCGGCCCTGGTGCGGTGGTCAGGCGTGTAGCGGTGGTCAGGCGTGCGGGGGCGGCGGTGTCCGGGTCAGCGGCCCAGAGCCTTGGCCAGCTGGTCCTTGGTCATGTTGGAGCGGCCCTCGATGCCGCGCTGCTTGGCCTCGTTGTACAGCTGGTCGCGCGTCGGGCCCTTGGGACCCGTCCGGCTGCCGGAGCGCTGGCCGCCACGCTGCGGCGCGGACTTCGGGTCCTGGGTCGAGGTCCTGCTTGCGGACCTGGACTCGCCCGCGCGGGCGCGCTCCTTGTTGACCGTACGGGCGGCCATTTCCTTCGCCCGGCCGGTGGACGCGCCGCGCTGCTCGGCGCTTTCCTTGATGTGCTCGTACTGCCGTTCACGCTTACGGCTGGATCCTGCGGGCATGGTGTCTTCCTCTCCTTCCGCCCCCTCGGTCGGTGGCGGCCGACAGCTGATGATCGTGTTGATCGCCGACCGCATGAGTCGGGTTCCCCCGCTCCCTCCCCTATAACCAGCATGCGTCTCCTGGGCGTCGGCCGGATGCCATGCGGTGTGCGCGATGCGCGGATTGGTCTTTCGGCAGTGTCCGCCGGTCCCCCGGCTTCGTAAGGTCACCTCTGCGAGTCGGCTGATCACGCGGGTGGGGGACATGACGACACAGACACACACGACCGGATCCGGCGCCCGCCCGTGGGCGTCCTGGGCCGGACACCTGCCACTGGCGGCCACCATCGCCGCCGCCGGGTTGAGCGTGGTCAGCCTGTGGTGGGTGGTGCCCACGGTGCTGTGCGCGTCCGCGGCGGGGTGGCGGCCCCGGGCGGACGCGGTCCACGGCGGTGGGGCTGATCGGGATCGTGGCGGGCGCGGTGGTGGCGGTCGCCGTGGTGCCGTCCTGGATCACCTGGGCCGACCGCTTCGTGGCGGTGGTGGCGGGGGCGGTCGTCCTGCCGTGGTTCGTGGGGCGGTTCTGCCGTCAGTACCGGGAGTTGGTCCGGGCGGGGTGGGAGCGGGCCGCGCGGCTGGAGCGCGAGCAGCGGCTGATCGCCGAGCAGGCCCGGCTGCGGGAGCGGGCTCGTATCGCGCGGGACATGCACGATGCGCTCGGCCACGAACTCAGCCTGATCGCCCTCTCGGCCGGGGCCCTCAAGCTGGCGCCCGGCCTGACGAACGGCCACCGGGAGGCCGCCCGGGACATCAGAGCCAGGGCGGCGGCCGCCGTGGACCGCCTCGGCGAGGTGATCGGCATGCTGCGCCAGGAGCCGGACGGAGCGCCGCCGGAGCCGGGCGGCGCGGGTGTGGCGGAGCTGGTCGAGCGGGCGTCGGCGTCGGGTCTCGCGGTCCGGCTGCGGATCGACGGCGAGCCCGGCGAGCCGCCGCCGGACGTGGCACGAGCCGTGTGCCGTGTGGTGCAGGAGGCGCTGACCAACGTGGCCAAGCACGCACCCGGCGCGGAGGCGACCGTCCACGTCCGGCATACGGCCGAGGAGACCGGGGTCCGGGTGGTGAACGGCCCCGCGTCCGCCGCCGCTCCCGTCCGCTCCGGCGGCGAGGGCTTCGGCCTGATCGGCCTGGACGAGCGCGTCGGACTGGCCGGGGGCACCTTCGGGTACGGCCCGGAGGAGGGCGGTTTCGCCGTCCGCGCCACGTTTCCCCGCACCACCACCCGGCGGCCGGACGCACCCCACGCCCCGGATGCCCCGGTGGCGGATGACCACCGGCGCGCCCGCCGCCGGCTGGGCCGCACCCTGCTCGCGGCCCTGATGGTGCCCCTGGTCGCGGGGGCCCTGCTGATCGGGGCGCTGCGGGTGTGGGACACGCTGAAGGCCCGGGAGTCGGTGCTGGCCCCGGACGACTACGCCCGGCTGCGCATCGGACAGGACCGCGACCGGATCGCGCGCTATCTGCCGGAGCGCCAGAGCGGCCACCGGCCGACGGCCGCCGAACCGAGGGGGCCGGACATCGTCTGCGAGTACTACGCGATGACGGCCGACCCCTTCGACGACCGCTCCGGGGACGTCTACCGGCTGTGCTTCCGCCACGGCGCCCTGGTGTCCGCCGACGCCTTCACCGGGAAGGGCGTCCGATGATCCGGGTCCTGATCGCCGACGACGAGCCGATGATCCGCGCGGGCATCCGGGCCGTGCTCGCCACCGATCCGGACATCACCGTGGTCGCCGAGGCGGGCGACGGCCACCAGGCGGTGGAGCTGGTGCACCGCCACCGGCCGCGGGTGGCGGTGCTGGACATCCGGATGCCCGGCACCGGCGGTATCGAGGCCGCCCGCGAGATCCACCGGACGGCCCCGGCCACCGGTGTCATCATGCTGACCACCTTCGGCGAGGACGACTACATCCTCCAGGCACTGGGCGGCGGCGCCATGGGCTTCCTCATCAAGTCCGGTGAACCGGAGGACCTGATCGCGGGGGTGCGCGCGGTGGCCGACGGCGCCGCCTATCTGTCACCGAAGGTCGCGGCCCGCGTCGTGGCGCATCTGGCGTCCGGTGGCGCGGGGGCCCTGGCCGACCGCCGCACCGCCGCCCGCGCGCGGGTCGACGCCCTGACCACCCGGGAGCGGGAGGTGCTGGCCCTGCTCGGCGGCGGGCTGTCCAACGGTCGGATCGCCCGCCGGCTGCATGTCGTCGAGGGGACGGTCAAAGCCCATGTGAGCTCGATCCTCGCCCGGCTGGGCGTGGAGAACCGGGCGGCCGCCGCCGTGGTCGCCCACGAGGCCGGAATCCTTCCGCCCCGGTCGCCCGAACAGCGCTGACACCGCCCGTACGGCCGGAGGACCCGCCACGACCAGCGTCGCCGCCACCACGGCGGCGCCCATCAGCGCACCGGCGGCCACATCGTGCGGATAGTGCACCCCCACCGCCACCCGCAGCAGCGCCACCATCCCCGCCAACGGCAGCGCCACGGCGGCGAGACGGGGTCTGAGCAGCGTCAGCCCGACCGCGATCCCGGTGGCGAGGGTGGCGTGGTTGCTCGGAAACGACCAGTCCCCCGGCTGGGGACACTCCGCCACCGCCACGACTCCCCGGACCGCCCGGCACGGCCGCTCCTCGTCCACCACCAGCTTCACCGCCTCGCTCACCGCGTAGGCGGCCACGGTGCCGATCCCGGTGAGCACGGCCCCGGCCACGCCGGAGGCGTCCCCGCGCCGAAAGGCCGACCACCCCGTCCACAGCAGAAGCACCCCCAGCGCCACCAGCGTGCCCCCGGTGGCCATCTCCAGCAGCGACCCGGCCCACGAGGGTGCCCCGGCCACCGCGTCGGCCACGGCCCGGTACACCGACACCGAGGCGCCTCCCGCGACCTCCACCCGATCCGCGTCGCCCAGCCCACCGGGCGACAGCCACATCACCGCTCCCGCCCCGGCGGCACACAGCGCCACCGAGAGCAGCAGTCGACGGCCGAAGCCGTATCGCGTCCTTGCATCCATGGCCAGTGACCGTAGAAACGGCGACGACCCGCCACCTCTGACAAACGGCCAGGTCAGACCCCTGACGTTGGTCGGGGTTGACACCCCGGAAGGCGTCTTCCCACCTCCCCATCCACCCGCGACGGAGATAGGCAGGCTCACAGGCTCCCCGCTATGGTTTGTCAGGCATCCCGCGCAAATCGCCGATCGCCGGGACGCCCACCGCACCTCCCGCGACCGCCGACCCCGACCCCGAGGTGCACCGCGTCCTGACCGAGAAGGTCTTCCCGCATCAGGCGTAGGTCATCGACGCCGACGCTCTGCGGACACTGAGCGAAACGGCCTGAGTAGGGTCGGGGACTGGCGCGGTGGCTTCCGCTCCGTTTCCAGCCCCCGCCGCTTCAAACCGTACGTGCGGTTCTCCCGCATACGGCTTTCCGACATCGTTCACCGACTGGCATGCGCCGTCGCCCTGCGTACGGTTCCGGTAAGGCGATGGACGCGGAGCTGGGTGATCCACCCGTAGGTGAAACGGGTGGCCCAGTTCCGGCCCCGCAGGCCGTGTTTTCGACTGGCGAGGATCGCCAGCCGTTCGTGGACGTAGCCGTCGACCGCGTTGAACTTCCGTCCGGAGTTCCCGTTTCGGAAGTACGCTCCCCAGCCTCGCAGCACGGGGTTGAGGTCGGCGACCACAGCGGACAGCGGCCGTTCAGCCTTCGAAATCACGGTGGCTGCACGGACTTTGTCCCGCAGCACCCGCATCGCTCTGGCCGAGGGCCACCGCTGCAAGTAGTACTTGCCCCGCCACTTCCACGACTCCACTTTCCGATGGTGGAAGCCGAGGAACTCGAAGCCCTGCACGCCCCCGGTGAGGCAGATGGTGCCGGATTTCTCCGGGTGCAACCGCATCCCGAGCCGTTCCAGCACTCGCGCCGCCAGCAGCCGGGCTTGCTCGGCCCGCTGTCTGGTCGGTGACAGGACCACGAAGTCGTCGCGGTACCTCACCAGCACCCCCACCGGTGGCCCTCGTCCTGCCATACCTCGTCGAGGACATGGAGAGCGATGTTGGCCAGCAACGGGCAGCTTCTCCGACAGTTCCTGAAGGAATGCGTCCACCCCCGAGGCCGCCACCGCGTCGACGGTCACGCCGTCCACGCCGGGGGCTCCCCGGTTCGCACACACACCGGCCCACGCCCGCCGAAGAACGTCCATGCGGTGGACATGGCTATACAGGGCATGAAACCGGCGTTCGGGTTCTTGTTTGGCACAGCGGCAGAGCGTCCGCTGCAAGGCTCGGACCTTGTCCAGAGGACGACCGCCCGGTCTCGCGGCGCCTTCCTCCCGGCGGATGGACCTAGCCGAAACGGCACTCATCCGGGCCTCCCTGTTCGCGACTCGCATCGATGAAGCAGGGGCCCTTCGCTCCCAACGGGTTGTGTTGTCCCGCCGATCACCACTACTACGACCCCCTCCGACTGCCTCTCGACAGCCCGCCACTTCCCGGTTCCGCCGGTTATAGGCGAGCCACGCTTCCCGCACCGCAATTCGCGGGGTCAAGGAGGCTCTCTCCAGTTCCCAGGACAACCGTCCGACCATTCCACGCCCCTTACACCGGGAGGTTCTTCGGCGACCGCTCCAGGCCCAAGATCGCCTTCCATGGCCTTCGCCGAACAAGCACAGGCTCGGCTCCTCCTTGGTCCCGCCTCACGGCGGGCATAAATGACGACGCTGCAGGCTTCACTTCATGTTGCGGACTGGCCGGTTGCACACCCCCTAACGGGTGCTTGTCACTCCACTTCGACGCCACCCTTTCGAGCGACGCCGGGAGTCAGCTACCGGGGACCCTGGCGTCTCCCCGGACCGGACTTCCACCGGCTGGCCACCCTGGACTTGATGCCCGGTTACATCGCTGACCTCTTATGAGCTGGGACGATGCCCGAGCTGCTGGACATACGCTTGTCATTTATCCGAGGCTGCCACCGCTACCTGAGGCTGCCACCGCCGGTGAGCTGGGGTCACTCGCTGCGGGCTCCGAGCCGGGCGAGTGCGGCGGCACTCGGACTGCCCGGTTCCGCGGTGTACATCACCAGCCGCAGGTCGGTGCCCGGCAGTAGCAGGGTCTGGCAGTCCAGCTCCAGCTTGCCCAGCTCGGGGTGGCACACGTACTTGCGCAGCGTCGCTATGGGGCGCACATCGTGGTCGCGCCAGCCGGCGGCGAAGTCCGGGCTGTGCGCGGCGAACTCGTTGATCAGCTCACCGAGCGCACGGTCCGTCGGATAACGCGCACTGGCCGCGCGGAGCTGAGCCGCGACCTGCCGGGCGAACTCACCTTCCGTGCCCGCCGGTGCCGACCAGAGGACTTCGCACAGCCGGATGGACAGCCGCACGATGTTGCGCTCCTCGACGGGCAGCAGCCCGAAATCCATGATCAACGCGACTGCCGCGTCGTTCCAGGCCACGATGGACTGCCGCTCGTCGAGCAGGTAGGCGGGGATCGGCCCGAGCCGGTCCAGCAGCCGGTGCGCTTCGCCGGGCACCGGCCCCCGGTCGGCGTCCGTGCCGGGCGGGACCTGCCCGGCCAGCCGCGCCAGGTGCTCGCGCTCCGCGACGGTGAGCCGCAGCGCCGTACCCAGCGCGGCCAGCACCTGCGGGGACGGACGCGGCGCGCGGGCCTGCTCCAGCCGTTCGTAGTAGTTGACCGACACCCCGGCCAGATCGGCCACCTCTTCGCGGCGCAGCCCGGGAGTGCGCCGGGCGCGCCGGCCCGGCGGATGGGTGACGGTGGCCGGCACCTGGTCCGGGCGCAGTGCCTCCCGTCGGCGGCGCAGGAAGTCAGCCAGTTCGCCTCTGCTCACCCCGCGATGGTGGCACGAGGTGCCCGGCATAGCCACGGACTGGTGGTCCGGGGCTCAGCCGTCCGTTCCCCGGCGGCGGGTCCGCGTCCAGTGTGGACCGGTCACACCTCGTCGAACACTCTCCTCGAACACTGGAGGACATCGTGCCGAGCACTCCCGAAGAAGCGTTCCGTCGGCTGCTGGATCGGATGCTGGCCAAGGACACGGACGCCGTCGCCGACCTGTGGGCGGAAGACGGCACCGCCGAGTTCCCGTTCGCCACGGGAAGCTCACCGCGCCGACTGGCCGGGCGGGAAGAGGTCCGCGGCTATATGGCCGCCCTCCCGGAGCTGATAGACGTGCGCGAGATTCCCGCGGTCACCGTGCACCACACGGAACGGCCGGAGACCATCGTGGTGGAGTTCACCGGGAACGGGCACACGGTGCGCACCGGAGAGCCCTATCAGCTGGACTACATCGCGGTGATCACCGTCCAGGACGGTCTGATCAGCCACTACCGGGACTACTGGAACCCGCTGGCCGTCGCCGAGGCGGCCGGGACACTGCCCGAGCTGCTCGACTCGCTGCGCTCCGGAGCCACCGGATGACGGGCGTGCTGGTAACCGGCGGCACCGGGAAGACCGGGAGCGCGCTGGTGGACTTGCTGCGAGACAACGGAGTGCCGGTCCGGGTGGCCAGCCGCAACCCGTCCGTCGGCGATCCTGACGCGGTCCGGTTCGACTGGGACGACCCGGCCACCCATCCGGCCGCGTTGCGCGGGATGGACCGGGTCTTCCTGGTGCCTCCGGTGGAGAGCGTGGATCCGATGCCGTCGGTCGGGCCGTTCCTGGCCGAGGCGCAACGCCTCGGCGTGCGCCGGGTGGTGCTCCTCGGCTCCGCCATCGTGCTGCCGAACGCGCCCGGCGCGCTGGAGCTGGCCGCGCGGGTGCGGGCCCGGCCCGAGTGGGCCGTGCTGCGCGCGTCCGGGTTCATGCAGAACTTCCTGAGCCCACACCCGCTTGGCGAGCGGATCCGGCGGCACGGCGAGATCCGCACCGCCGCCGGTGACGGCCGAGTGGGCTGGATCGACGCGCGGGACATCGCGGCGGCCGCCTCAGCCCTGCTGGCCGACCCCGACATCGAGCCCGGCGACCGGCGCGACTACCTGCTCACCGGGCCGAAGGTCTTGAGCTACCAGGACGCGGCGGCGATCATCAACGCCCGCACCGGGCGGTCGGTCCGAGTGGTGACGATCGGGGCCGACGAGCAGGCGGCTCATTACCGGGCCGCAGGCATGTCCGCCGAGTTCGCCGCCGCCCTCGCCGCTGTGGAAGACAGCATCAGGGCTGGCCGGGAAGACCAGGTCAGCACCGCGGTGCTGGACCTGACCGGCCGTCCGCCCCGCACCTTCGCCGAATTCGTCCGGGAGCAGGCGGCCGAGTGGGCGCACGCCGGGGCGTGACGGGCCTCGGCCTGATCACGTGTTCTGATCAAGGACGCGCTGATCAGACCGAGGAGGCCGGTGAAGACGAATGTGGCCCGGGGAGAGGAATGTGACCCGGGGAGAGGAATGTGACCCGTCACATGTCGCTGTCCACGATGCGGTTCATGATCGCCGCGGCCTTCAGCAGGGTCTCCCGCTCGCCCGCCCGCAGATGAGCCTCGATCGCTCCACCGAGCCAGGCCACCCGGGAGCCGGGATGGTCTCGATCAGCGCCCGCCCCTCTGGAGTCGCGTGGATGAGCGTCTTACGGCCGTCGTCGGGGTCCTTGCCGGTACTGACCAGACCTCCGGTGCGAAGAGCCGCGAGCGTCTCGGCCATCGACTGACGGCGCACATGCTCGGCCTGCGCCAGCTCGCTGGCCGTGACCGGACCCAGCTCGACGACCCGGCCCAGCGTGGTCAGCTGCGACCAGGTCCACTGCATATCGTCCGGCGCCGACTCGGTGCGCAGCCGGGCCCGCAGCCGGGTCATCGCCTTCATCAACGCGGCGGCGGCCTCGGCCGCGGGCTTGGGGCGCTGGTCATCCGGCCACCCTTCCCAGTACGCAGGCTGCCTGCCGTTGCATGTCCCGGGAATCACCTCGCTCCCGCCCACTGTTGTCGTACGCAGCAACGTTGCCCGAATCCCAAGGAGGCCGAGCGTGTACGGCGACTCAGCAACGGTCCGCAAGAAATGAGGATGCGGGTCCGCGACGCCCTGGTGACCATGTTCTGCAAGCGCATGGCGACGAAGGCGAAGGAGGAACGTCATCGGCTGGGACCTGATCGAGTCCCAGTTCCGGCACCTGATGCCGGTGGCCAGCTCCATGAAGGAGGGGGCAAGCCTGGTGCTGGGTAGGGCCCTTCCATGGTTCAAGGGAAGTTAGGCATGCTGGGCCCACCTCACCCCACCAAACGGGCCCGACAATCGTTGTGTCATCGACTTCTGCTGGTTCACAGTCGGAGCGTGCGGTGCAGCGCGAGGGTGAGTTCGCCGAGCTTGTCCTCGGCGTGGGCCGGGTCCGCTCGGGCGGCGGTGGTGACGCAGTGACGTATGTGGTCTTCCAGGAGGCCGAGGGCTACTTGGTGCAGGGCGTGGGTGACGGCGCTGATCTGGGTGAGTACGTCGATGCAGTACCGGTCGTCGTCAACCATGCGGGTGATGCCGCGGGTCTGGCCTTCGATCTTGTGGAGCCGGGCCAGCTGGTCGGGCTTGTGACCGGTGTATCCGGGCCGTGCTGGTTCCCGGATGGCGTGGTGGTCGGCGGTGGTCATCACGGTGGGCCTCCTTCACAGGTGCCGTTCGCGGTCTGGAGGCGGTGCCCGGTGGACTCCGGGTGAGGCTCGGTGTGGGCGGGTGTGGTGGGTGGCGTCGGGTGGGTGTGCCAGTGGCGTAGGCGGTTGGAGTTGGTGACGACGGACAGGGAGGACAGGGCCATGGCGGCGGCGGCGATGACGGGGCTGAGGTGGATGCCCCATAGGGGGTAGAGGGCACCGGCGGCTACGGGGACGCCGATGGCGTTGTAGATCAGGGCGAAGAACAGGTTCTGGCGGATGTTGCGCATGGTGGCCCGGGAGAGCCGGATGGCGGTGACGACGCCGGTGAGGGAGCCGGAGATGAGGGTGGTGTCGGCGGCTTCGATGGCGACGTCGGTGCCGGTGCCGATGGCGAGTCCGACGTCGGCGGCGGCCAGGGCGGGGGCGTCGTTGATGCCGTCGCCGACCATGCCGACCATGCGCCCCTCGCCCTGCAAGCGGCGGATCTCGTCGGCCTTGTGCTCGGGCAGCACCTCGGCCAGCACCCGGGTTACGCCGACCTGGCGGGCGATGGCTTCGCCGGTGCGGGCGTTGTCACCGGTGATGATGACGACGTCCAGGCCGAGCCGCTGGAGGGCTGCGATGGCGGCGGTGGAGTCGTCTTTGACGGTGTCGGCGACGGCGAGTACCCCGGCGGGTGCTCCGTCGACGGCGGCGAGCACCGGGGTCTTGCCCTGGGCCGACAGGTCGGCCGCGACGCCATCGAGCGGGCCGGTGTTGATGTGGGCGTCGCGGAGCAGGCGGGCGGTGCCGACCAGGATGGTGTGGCCGTCGGCGGTGGCGCGGACGCCTTTGCCGGTGACCGAGTCGAAGGCGTCGGCTGCCGGGAGGTCCAGGCCCCGCTGCCGGGCGCCGGCCACAACCGCGGTGGCGAGGGGGTGTTCGCTCATCTCCTCCGTGGCCGCCACGAGCGCCAGCAGTGTGCTCTCGTCGTAGCCGTCGGTCGGGTGCACGTCGGTGAGGACGGGCTTGCCCGCGGTGACGGTGCCGGTCTTGTCCAGCACGATGGTGTCGAGCTTGTGGGCGGTCTCCAGGGCCTCGGCCGAGCGGATGAGGATGCCCGCCTGTGCGCCTTTGCCGGTGCCGACCATGACCGACAGGGGGGTGGCCAGGCCCAGCGCGCAGGGGCAGGCGATGATCAGTACGGCGACGGCGGCGACCAGGGCGAGGGTCAGGGCCGGGGCGGGGCCGAGGGTGAACCAGACGGTGAAGGTGGCGACCGCGATGGCGATCACGGCGGGGACGAAGTAGGCGGAGACAGCGTCGGCGAGCCGCTGGATCGGGGCTTTGGACGCCTGGGCCTGCTGAACCAGGCGGATGATCTGGGCCAGCATGGTCTCCGCGCCGACCTTCGTCGCGCACACCCGCAAGGATCCGGTGCCGTTGACCGTGGCGCCGATGACGGTGTCCCCGGGGTGTTTGGTGACCGGCATCGGTTCACCGGTGACCATGGATTCATCCACCGCCGAGGAACCGGAGAGAACTTCGCCGTCGACCGGCACCTTCTCCCCGGGGCGGATCAGCAGCTCATCGCCGACAGCGACGTCGTCGACCGGGATCTCCACCGGGGTGCCATCCCGCATCACGCGGGCGGTGCGGGCCCGCAGCCCGAGCAGGGCCCGGATGGCCTCGCCGGTGCCTGCCCTGGCCCGGGCCTCCAGCAGCCGGCCCAGCAGGATCAGGGTGAGGATCACCCCGACCGCCTCGTAGTACACCGCGCGGACCCCGGCCGGGAACAGGCTGGGGGCTATGGTCACCAGCAGGCTGTAGCCGTAGGCGGCGGTCGTGCCCAGGGTGATCAGGGAGTTCATATCGGCCGAGCGGTGCCGCAGGGCCAGCCAGCCGGTGGTGTGGATCGGACGGCCGGTGAAGAACATCACGGGCGTGATCAGCGCCAGCTGGAGCCAGTGGTTCAGCAACCATCCCGGCACCCAGGCAGCGCCGAACAGTTCATGCGCCATGACCGCGATGAGTACCGGCAGCGTCAGGGCGGCGCCCACCGCGACCCGCCGGGTCAGGTCCGCGATCTCCGCGCGCCGCTCGGCGGCCTCCGCCGCCTCCGCGCCCGCCGCGCTCTCACCCTCCGGTGGCGGGCCGGTCGGCCTGGCGGCGGTGGCGGGGGGCGCCTGGCCACCGCCGGTGGAGATCTGCCCGCCCTGCGGGGGTGCGGCTGGATCGACCAGCAGGGTTCCGTGGATCATGTTCATCCCGCAGGCGAACCCGAAGGACCCGGCCTTGTCGGGCCTCAGCCGCACGGTGGTGCGCGTGTGGGCGGGCAGGCCCGCGCTGACCCGCAGGTCGGGGAAGACCACCCGCGCGGTGCACTCCCCGGACTCCTGCCGGTCGAAGACCAGCTCCACCGGCATGCCCTGGCGCACCCGGACGACGTTCGGGCTGTAGCCGCCACGCACCGTGATGCCCACCCGCTGCACCCCGCCCTCGACCGTTGCGGTG
The DNA here is from genome assembly GCF_042750115.1 of Streptomyces sp. NPDC059455. Taxonomy (NCBI): domain Bacteria; kingdom Bacillati; phylum Actinomycetota; class Actinomycetes; order Kitasatosporales; family Streptomycetaceae; genus Streptomyces; species Streptomyces sp. NPDC059455. Next base: position 32,520 of record NZ_JBHYVB010000064.1, on the reverse strand, counting down.
CGGGCCCGGCGCGGCCCGAAGAAATACCAGCCCAGCCCGGCGATCAGGACAACGGCGGCGGCGATGACCACCAGATCCAGGGCGTTCATGGCAGGATTCCCTTCCCACCCCCCTACCTCCCAGCGTTGCTCGCGGGCACCGGTACCCGGTAGGGGCTGACCGGCTCACTGGCCGGGGACCGGCAGGCCCCAGCACACCCGGCGAGGCAGAGCGACGATGACAACAGGAAGAACAACTTCACCAACGGCCGGCCGAGTGTCCTGAGCCCGGCTGGCCTGGGGAAGTCAGGCGGGAATGATGTTCTGGTACGGCCATGACATGAACGGCTGGGGCTGGTTCGCGATGTCCGTCAGCATGGTGGTGTTCTGGGCGCTGATCATCACCATCGGCGTCCTGCTCTACCGGGCCCTGGTCCGCCCCACCTCGCCAGGTGGCGGGCCCACCGCCTGGCACAAGACGCCCCCGCCCGGCAGCCCCGAACAGATCCTCGCCGAGCGGTACGCACGCGGCGAGATCGACGAAGAGGAATACCACCGCCGCCTGGCCACCCTCCGAGGATCACCACCAGGCGCACCATCTGCCTGACCGGGCCGCCCCGCCCGCGACCCGTGCCCATCCACCGGGAGGTCACCATGACCGCACCCACCACCCACCGGCCCGGCACCTTCGCCTGGCGCACGGTGAACATCAGCCCCGCCGAGCGCGCGGGCCGCGTCCTGATGGGCCTGGCCGCCACCATCATCGCGATCGTCCTCCTGGCCACCGCCGCCGGCGGCGCGCTTGCCGTCGTCCTGAAGGTGCTGCTGCTCCTGGCCGGGCTGGACCTGCTGGTCACCGGTGCGACCGGGCACTGTCCGCTGTACGCCAAGCTCGGCCACGTGCCCCGAACGCGACGGAGCCGGACATGAGCACCCGCCACACCACACCCGGCCAGGACAAGCGGAACAAGCACGGATGGCTGATGCTCGCCTGCTGCGTCCCGATGATCATCGCCGTGATCGTCCTGGTCGCCACCGGCGTCCTCAGCACCGGTTTCCTGGTCATCGCCATCATGTGCGTGGCCATGATGGCGGTGATGATGCGCGGCATGGACCAAGGCGGCCACGACCGCTCCTGACCGCTGCGGGGTCACGATGACCGCGAACACGCTGATCGGCACACTGCTCCTGGCCGGATTCCCGGGGTGGGTGTGCGGACCTGGCCCTTTCGCAGGGAGGGACCGGGGAGGTGAAGAGTGATGACTGACGCCGCTTATGGCCTGTGGCCGCTGGTGATCTTCAACACCGCGCTGTTCATCGTCTTCGCCGTTGCACCAACTGCAGGACGCCTCCGGAAAGGCCTTCGGCACCATGTTCCCCACCATGATGATCAAGCACCACCAGGGTGCCATCGACATGGCAAAGACCGAACAACAGCACGGCGCCTACGGCCCGGCCAAGAAGATGGCCACCACCATCATCACCACCCAGACCGCCGAGATCACCCAGATGCGCACCATGCTCGGCGTCGGCTCGCCGTCCGCGACGACACATTGATCTGGCCCCAGACACCCCACCCGGGGGGCAAAGTAGCTGCCCGTGATGCTCAGGCCGTGGAGTCGGTGACGTCCTCGGCGGGGATGCGGTAGACGGTGGCGTCCGAGCGGTGTTCGCCCTTGTTCTTGTCATCACGGACCCGCATCCTCGCCTTGTGGACACCGAGGCTGTCCAGCCACTCCATGCGCTTGGTCAGGTCCTTGATCGAGGTCACAATCCAGCCCGGGGCGACCACGTTGGCTCCGTACTCCCCCAGCCGGTGTGCCGCCTCCTGCCGCGAACGGACCGACCGTCACCCGAGGCCGTCCGACGCCAGCCGCACCGCCGTGACCTTGTACTCGGGGCAGGAGGTGACCGTGTCGGCGTGGTCGGAGGTGAGGCGGTTCACCCCGCTGGCCGGGAAGTGGAACGAGCAGAAGACCTGGCCGGGTGCCGTCTCGGTGCCGATGCGCGCGATGAGGCGGGCCTGCCCGTGCCGACTGGCCACCTGGACCGGTTCCCCGTCCCTCAGTCCGTACCTGACGGCATCGTCCGGGTGAATGTCGAGACGGTCGACCGGGTCGAGGGTGAGATTGCCGCCACGACGGGTCATGGACCCGGAGTTGTAGTGCGCCCAGCGCCGCCCCGTCACCATGACGAGGGGATAGTCGTCGTCCGGCTGCTCTCCCGGCAGCATATAGGGCGTGGCGGCAAGGTGGGCCCGTCCGTCGGCCGTGGCGAATCGTTCCCGGTACAAGGTGGCCTGGCCCGGTTGGTGCGGGTCCGGGCAGGGCCAGGGGACGGCGCCTTCCCGGTCCAGCCGCCGGTGGGACAGCCCGGCGAAATGGGGGCTGAGCCGGGCGCACTCGGCGAGCGCGTCCGCCGGGGCCGGACAGCCCAGGTCGGTGCCCATGGCCGCGGCGACGGCGCGTACCGCATCGAAGTCGGTGCGGGCGCGGCCCGGGGGCGCGACGGCGGGGCGGACCCGCTGGAATCTGCGGTCGAAGTTGACGAAGGTGCCGTCCTTCTCCAGCCAGGAGGCGACTGGCAGCACGACGTCCGCGTGTCGGGCGGTCTCGGACAGGAACAGTTCGTCGCACACGACGAGCGGGCAGGCGTCCAGGGCCCGCGCCACCCGGTTGGCGTCGGGATCGGTGGCGCAGACGTCCTCTCCGATGACCCACAGCGCCCCCAGCCGTCCGGCCCGTGCCGCCGCGAACATCTCGGGGATCCGCAGGCCGGGGTGAGGCGGGAGGGTGACGCCCCAGACCTCCTCGGCCCGTGCGCGCGCGGCGGGGTCGGTCACCTTTCCGTAGCCGGGCAGCACATCGGGCAGGGCGCCCATGTCGGAGGCGCCTTGGACGTTGTTCTGACCTCGAAGTGGGTTGACCCCGAAGCCGCGTCCGGTGCCCACGGCACCGCGCAGGATGGCGAGATTGGCCAGGGCTCGTACGCCGTCGGTGCCGTGGAGGTGCTCGGTGACACCCAGGCCGTAGACGATGGCGGGGCGCTCGGCGCGGCCGTAGAGGCGGGCCGCCGCGACGAGATCCGCGGCGGGCACGCCGGTCAGGTCCGCGACCCGGCCCGGCGGATAGTCGGCCAGCAGGTCGGTCAGCTCCGGCAGCCCGGCGGCCCGGTGTCGCAGGAACTCCTCATCGACGAGCCCCTCCGTGAGCAGGACATGGGCGAGGCCGTGGCAGAGGGCGACGTTGGTGCCGGGGCGGGGGCGCAGATGCACATCGGCGTGCGGGGCCAGGCCGACGGCGCGGGGATCGGCGACGACCAGACGGGCCCCTCGGAGTACGCGTCGCAGCAGTCGCGCGCCGACCACGGGGTGCGCCTCGACGGGGTTGGCGCCCACGACCAGCAGGCAGTCGGACCGCTCGACGTCGTCGAAGGTGTCGGTGCCGCCGGGGAGCCCGAAGGAGGCTGTGAGGCCCGCGGCGGACGGGGAGTGGCACAGCCGGGAGCAGTTGTCGACGTTGTTGGTGCCGATGACGACCCGCATGAACTTCTGGACGAGATAGTTCTCCTCGTTGGTGGAACGCGCGGAGGAGATGGCCGCCACCGCGTCGGGGCCGCCCGCGCGGGTGGCCGCGCGCAGTCCTCGGGCAATGTGGGCGAGCGCCTCGTCCCAGCCGACCGGCTCCAGACCGCCCGCGCGCCGCAGCAGGGGCTGGGTGAGCCGTTCGGGGGAGGTGAGGTAGCCGCGGGCGAAGCGTCCCTTGACGCACGCGTGCCCCCGGTTGACCGGCCCGTCCCGGGCCGGCAGCACGGCGGTGACCCGGCCGTCCTCGGTGGCCACGTCGAGGGTGCAGCCCACTCCGCAGTAGCCGCACGTGGTGCGGGTCATCGGCAGCGCCGGGCGGACCGCGGTGGTGAGGCCGCGCGCGGGGCCCGGCTCGCTGATCGCCCCGGTGGGGCAGGTGTCGACGCAGCCGCCGCACGCCACGCAGTCCGACTCGGCCCATGGCCCGCCGGTGCCGGGGGCGACCACGGTCTCGGCGCCCCGGCCGGCCAGGGTCAGGGCGAACGTGCCCTGGACCTCGGCGCACATGCGCACACACCGTCCGCAGGCGATGCACAGGTCCCGGTCGAGGTGCACATAGGGGTGGGAGGTGTCCTCGCCCCGGCCTCCGGAGCCGGCCGCCGCCTCGGGTCCGATGCCCACCGACCGGCACGCGTGTGCCAGCTCGCTACGGCCGTCCTCCGCCAGGGCGCGGGGAGGCAGGGCCGAGACGATGACCTCCACCGCGTCCCGGCGCAGCGCCCGCAGGTCGTCCGTGGCGGCCTCGACCGTGGCCCCCGGAATTGCCGGTGTGACGCAGGCCGCCACAATCCGTCCGTCGGCCCGCACCAGGCAGGTGCGGCAGGACCCGGCCGGGGAAAGCCGGTCGTCCTGGCAGAGCGCGGGCAGTTCGATCCGGGCCGCGCGCACCGCCGCGAGCAGCGCGGCCCCCTCGGGGACCTCGACGGCGACGCCGTCGACCTCGACGCCGGTCATTGGTCCCACCCCGGCAGGCGGCCTTCGTAGGCACGGGCCAGGCTGCGCACCGCCGGTGGGATCCGCCGGCCGAAGGCGCACAGGCTCGCCTCGGCCAGGACCCTTGACAGTCGCCCGTACGCCGGACCCGGCGGAGCGTGCGCGGCCACCAGCTCCAGGCCCCGGCGCGAACCCACGCGGCAGGGCGAGCACGCCCCGCAGCTCTCGGCGGCGGCGAACTCCCAGATGTGGCGCAGCACCTCCTCCGGCGTCACCCTCCGGTCGAAGGCGACGAGACCGGCATGACCCAGGGCAGCACCGCGGGCCGACAGCTCCCCCTCGGTCAGCGGTACGTCCAGCGCGTCGGCGGCGAGGAAGCCGCCCAGCGGGCCGCCCACCTGGAGCGCGGCGAGTTCCGCGCCATCTTTGAGGCCACCGCCGAGCTCGGTGACGATGCGCCGCACCGAGGTGCCGAGTTCGACCTCGTACGCGCCCGGACGGGCGAACCGCTCGGACAGACAGACCAGCTTCGTTCCGGTTTCCTGCGCGGTCCCGCGCCGGGCGTACGCTCCGCCGCCACGGGCGACGATCCACGGGACAGCCGCCAGCGTCTCGACGTTGTTCACCACGGTCGGCGCGTCCCACAGACCGCGCTCGGTCGGATACGGCGGGCGTGGACGGGCACATCCCCGGCCACCCTCCAGGCTCGCGATCAGAGCCGTCTCCTCACCAGTGACATAGGAACCGGCGCCCCGGACCACCTGAACGTCCACCGTGATATCTGTTCCGTGCACGCGGGAGCCGAGGTGTCCGGCGGCATACGCCCCCTCGACCGCCTCCCTCATACGGGTCAGCGCGTGCGGATACTCGGAGCGGACCAGCACCACGCCGCGGCGGGCTCCGCAGGCGAAACAGGCCAGGGCCAGTCCCTCCAGCACCCGGTCCGGGTCGGCCTCCATCAGCAGCCGGTCCGCGTAGGAGCCGGGATCGCCCTCGTCCCCGTTGGCCACCACCACGGTGCCCGGGGCGCGTCCCGCCGCGGCCCACTTCGCGGCCACGCGGAACCCCGCGCCACCACGCCCGCGCAACCCGGACGCCGCCACCTCCTGATGGACCTCGTCCGGACCACGAGACATGACCGCACTCGGCCACACCTGCCACGGGGCCTCATCGGAGACCACACCACCCAGCAGAACGGGATCGCCGGTGGCGTCGGCCGCCGGGATCGCCGGCGCCCGCGGGTGTTCCCGTCCGGCCAGTTGGGCGGCCAGAGCCGGACCCGTGCGAGGCGCATCGCCGTCGAGGGCGGCAGGGCCCGCGTAGCAGTACCCCAGGCAGCGGACAGCCTGGAGTGATCTGTCTCCATCAGTTGTGACGTCCCCGGCGGCGACACCCAACGCGGCCTCGACGTCAGTGAGATGACGTCCGGCCTCGGCCGCGAAGCAGGCCGTCGCTGTGCACACACGGACATGGCGGCGGCCATGCGGGGTGGCGAAGTCCGCGAAGTAGGAGGCCGGGCCGAGGGCGGCGGCCGCCGGAAGCCCCGCCTGGATGCCAACCGGCGGCGCCCATGTCTCGGGGCCGCCGGCCGTGTCCGCGCGCGCGCGGGGCCGCGGCGGCCACAGCCCGCCGGCCCGGGGGGGCGGGCGCGGGGGGGGGGGGTGGGGGTGGCCGCCCAGGGCCGGGACATC
>NZ_JBHYVB010000064.1:0-26322 GCF_042750115.1 Streptomyces sp. NPDC059455 | reverse complement strand
GGCGCGGCGCCGCCCCCGCCGGGCGCCCCGGGGGGGCGCGCGTGGGGGCGGGCGCGCGGGCGGGGGGCGGGCGGCGGCGGCCCCCGCGACTCCATCAGCCGACCGGCCGGCCGCCCTCGCCGGGCGGCCAGGACCCGGAAGGCGTCGTAGGGCTCGGCGGGACGGGGAGCACTCATAAGCCCATCGTGGAGCCGGTTCCGCCCGGCCGCATCCGGTGCCTGGTTCCTCGGGCTCAGGCGGCCTGCGTCAGTGCCGAGGGCCGCCCGCTTCTCGCGGGCCCTGATCGCACGGTGCGCGGTTTCGCTCCGCTTCTCCGTGTCCGACGCTTCGCCCTCGGTACCAATTCCATGAGACCACCCCCCGGTCCGGGGCGACAGGGCCCGATGGCCCTGCGCGGAGGCCGATCCGCCCATCCATCCCGACCCGGAGCGGGAGGAGCCGGGCCGAGCACATCGTCGCCTCCGGCGCGGAACGCGCTCGGCTGCGCAAGCCGGATGCGAAGGCATGACACGAGGTCATTTCCCGATCAGGGCGGGCGCCTCCGTGTCACCCGCAGGTGCCCACGCCATCGTCACCTCGAAGAGTCCCGAGGCCGTTGCCTGGTCCCGCAGCGAGTGCCCAGCTGTCGGCCCGGCATGCGGGACGGTGCCTGGTGCCACCTGCCGTGACGTCGAAACCGAACTGCGCCCGTGGCTGCGGGTACGACGGCTGGTCAATCCACCCGGATCCGGCGACCGGTGATGCTTGTGGGCTCAATGCGCAGCCACAGGTCACGGCTGCCGCCGGGCCATGGGGTGGTGAACGCCTCGTCGGCCAGCTCGCGTATCGCCGCCGACTCGGTGACCTGCCGAGCGCGTCCGACGACGAGGACGCTCCAGCCCTGGCTGAGCGCCTCGTCGATATGGTCCACCTCGAAGGCGACCTCGGTGTCGGCGGCCGCCGCCGGTACGGCGTCGGGCGCGGTCCGGAAGACGACGGCGTCGTCGATGACGCTGTAATTGACCGGGATGATGACCGGTCCCCGGGGGGTCGACACCGAGATCCTGCCCACGCCGTGCGTCGCGAGTCGGGTCCGGCATTCCGTGGGGTCCAGCTCCAGCAGCTGGGGGTGGTGTCCGGCCCGGCCGAGACCGGGCGGCAGATCGGTGGCGTAGCCGTGCAGTGCGGCCGTGGTGGTCTCCAGGGCCGCTGCGATCCTGAGGAGGGTGCCGACGCCCGGGTCGGCGGCGGACTCCTCCAGATAGCGCACGTAGCCCGGCGAGCTGCCCGCACGGGCGGCTACCTCCTCCCGCGAGAGGCCGAGTTGCGCACGCCGCAGCGCGATGCGCCGCCCGAGGTCGCCTCCGCCGCCGGTGGGCTGCCTCGCTGCCGGACCAGGGCGTGGTGGCTCGGACATCGGGGATCACATCCCTTCGCCCATCGACGTCCCGTTCTGGTCCCCCATCCAGGCCTGGGCCATGTCCTCCCGGCCGGGGAACGTGCCGGACTCGTTCCCCCGCTCCGGCCATGAAGGATCCCTTGGCACGACGCCGGCTCGAACCCCCGAAGAGGATCGCCTCATAACCCCATCGAATCATCGCTGTGGCACCACCGCGACGGGGCTGGCGGGGAAGCCGCGCATGAGGCGGACTCGCGGCCGCCGGACGCGCGTGGTGGGACCGTGCGCCCAGGGGTACCTGAAGCGAACGGGACAGCCACAGGAGAGGCGGTGTGAACCATGGATCTCCCGCTGGTCGTGGGTGTCGACGGCTCGGACTCCAGTCTGCGAGCGGTGGACTGGGCCGTGGCCGAGGCGGCGCTCCATGGGCTGCCCTTGCGCCTGATCTGCGCCTCCCGGTGGGAGCGGTACGAGAAAGGGCTCGCGTCGTACACGGGCTCCCCTTCGGGGGCAGTGGTCGCGGAGCACATCGTCGCCTCCTGCGTGGAACGCGCCCGGCTCCGGAGCCCGGCGGTGAGGATTTCCGGCGAGGTCCTGCCCGACGACCCCGTGTCGGCACTGCTGAGGGCGGGCCGTGAAGCCTTCGCTCTGGTCACGGGCTCCCGTGGCTGGAGTGAACTCGCGGAAACCCTTTTGGGCTCGGTGAGTCTGGCCGTGGCGGCCCGCGCCGTGTGCCCGGTGATCGTGGTCCGCGGACCGGAGCAGGACCGGCGTGGAACCGGCCGACCGGTCGTGCTCGGGGTCGGCCACCTCACGCACGACGCCGCGGCGGTACGGTTCGCCTACCGCGAGGCGCGGGTGCGGGGCGCCGAGCTGCACGCCATACGCGCCTGGCGACGCCCCGCACACGCGCAGCCGGGCCGGCCACTGCTCATGCACGAGGCGGCTCATCTCCTCTACGAGGAACGGGCGACGACCATCCTGGACGAGGCCCTGCGACAGGTCCCGTGCGATGACGGGGAGACGGTGTGCCGCCGCAAGGTGGTCGAGGGGCCGGCGCACAGGGTCCTCCTTGCGGCGGCGGCAGGCGCCGACCTGCTGGTCGTCGGCGCCCTCCGGCCTCCGGGCGACTGCGGTCTGCAGCTCGGCCGGGTCAGCCATGCCGTACTGCACCATGCCGACTGCCCGGTCGCCGTCGTCCCGCGGCGGGGATGAGCCCTTGAGGCATCGCGCCATGCGGCGGGCCAACCGTCCACCGGTGCGTCCCGGCGTCAGTCGTGGGGGACGACCGCGACGGGGCACGTCGCGTGGTGGAGCAGGGCGTGCGTCACATGGCCGAGATGCGGGCCGACGGCCGACCGGTGGGAGTACCGTCCGACGACCACGAGCCCCGCCCCCACGGCCGATGTCAACAGCACCTCGGCGGCGTTGCCCATCTCGACGTGCTCGGTCACCGGTACCTGGGGGTACTTCTCACGCCACAGCAGGACCGCTTCCGCCAGCCGTTTCCGCTCCCCGGGTTCGATGCCACCGGCCTCTTCGAGGGCCCGCAAGTACGCCATGCCGTACTCGAAGACCGGCGGCAGCGCCCAGGCCCGTACGGCGCGCACTCCTGTGCCTCGTGCCGCGGCCGTGGCGAAGGCGAACTCAATCGGTGCGGCCGACTCGGGCGGGTCCTGTACGCCCACCACCACGTCTCCCCCGGCGGCCCCCTGAGCCTGGCCGCCGCCCCCGTGCCGCACCAGCACGACCGGGCACGCGGCCCGGCCGAGTACGTGAAGCCCGATGGAGCCGAGCAGAAAGCCGGCCACGGCGCCACGGCCCCGTGAGCCCAGCACCAGCATCTGAGAGCCCGCGCCGTGGGCCACCAGGGCCGGGACGGCGGCCTCCGCCACCAGTTCGGTGGAGACCGCCACCTCCGGGTAGCGGGCGGCCAGATCGGCTTCCGCGTCGTCCAGGATCTTGTGAGCCCACTCCTTGCGGACCTCGGGAGCCTGGGCGGTCCGCGCCACCTGCGGCGGCAGCATCCAGGCGTGCACCAGACGCAACGGCGCCTGCCGCCACCGAGCCTCCCGCGCCGCCCAGTCGGCGGCGTCCAGGCTCTCGGGCGATCCGTCCAGGCCTACGGTGATGGGGTGGGGCATGGGGCCTCCTCCGAATCCGCCGCGGTTCGCGGCTGCCGAAGGCGCGAGGCCGGGTCAGGTGACCCCGGTGAGGTGATCGACCACATCGTCGACGTCCTCGATCGCCCGGATCGACTCGACCAGTCCGGGGGCGAGTGCCACGTCCACCCTGCCCTCCACGGTCACCACGCCGCCCTCCACCGTCACCTCGATGGCCTCCGGCTCGAGATGGTGTTCCCCGCGGAGAATCCGGGACTCGATCTCCTCGCGGATCTCGGTGTCGTCACGGACGAGCGACCGCAGCAGATCCGCGCGGGTCACCACGCCGACGAGCCGGTCGCGGTAGTCGGTGACGGGCAGTCTCTTGAGGCGGGAGCGCGCGGCGGTCCAAGCCGCGTCGGCCACCGTGTCCGCCGGATGGACCGTGATGGCGGGGTAGGTCATCAGGGTGGCCGCCGTCTCACCACGGCTCTTCTCGTGGAGGCGGCGGTCCTTGAGCTTGCCGAGTGGACCTGGTGGCCGGGTGATGGCCATGACGGCGGCCTTGGCCAGCAGATCGGACTCGGACACCATCCCGACGACGTGTGCTTCGGCATCGACCACCGGCACCGCGCTCAGATGTTCGTGCGCGAGCGTACGGGCGACCTCCAGGAAGGGCACATCGCCCGACACCGAGACGGCGGGCTCCCTCATCACATCGCCCACCCGCGGTGCGGTGGAGTGTGCCGGAACCCGGCGCCCGGTGCGAGCGGGCGCGGCCCTCTCCTCCGGTGCCGCTTCTCCCCCGGTGGACGAGGTGGCGGCCACGGCACCGAGATAACGCCTCAGCATGTCCTCGCCTCGCTCCGCCTCTGGTGCCCAGTGGCGGCGGGGGGCGCCGCGGCGGGCTTCCCGCCCCGCCGTATGACGTTCGAAGTCGCTCATGGCAACCTCCCCACGAGCGCGGCCGGTCACCTATGCCGCCAGTGTCGCACCGATCGGGCGGTCACGCCGCCGGTTCCCCCACGGGCGGGCCTGTTCGGCGCGACAGGCACGCACCGCGTACGGACACTTGGACCAGGGGTCTGACCGTGAGGAGGGCGGCGGTGGCCGGATTCCGGGATTTCCTGCTGCGGTTTCGCCCGGTCGGTTCTCCGGGCCGGGCAGCGCCCGGAGGTGTGCCCGCGGACCGCGCCGCAGAGCTCACCGCGGAGCTGGAGCCACCGCTGTCCTTGTTGGAAGAGGCCGAGGCGGAAGCGCGCGGCATCAGAGACGAAGCAGCCCGTACGGCGGCGGAGAGGTGCCGCGCGGCGGAGCGGCAGGCCGAGGAGATCGTGGAGCAGGCGTCCGCGCGTGCACAGGGCCTGCGGGCGCGGACGGCGGCCCGGGGGCGTGGTCAGGCCGAGGCCGAGGCGGCGGAGCTGCTCGCCGCCTCGGAGCGGGAGGTGTCCGCGGTGCGCTCCCGTGTCGAGGCCCGTATGCCCGCTCTCCTGGACCGGGTGGCACGGCTCGTGGCCGAGGACATCCGGATGCCGCCAGCCCGCGGAGCGGGGGACCCCATGGCACCGGGGCACCTCGAGGGGCCGCGGGACGGGGGCCCGTGATGGGCGCCGGCTGGGTGGCGGGGGTCACGCGGGCCAGGGCCATGCTCTCCCGTGCCCTCGGGAGCCAGAAGGCCGAGGAGGTGGCTTCGGCTCCGGGCCTCGATGACGCCGTGCGCAGTCTGAGCGCCACGGCGTACGGCCATGATGTGCTTCCCGGGGCGTCGCTCGCCGATGCCCAGCAGGCGGTCGGAGCGACCCTGCTGTGGCATCTGCGGGTGTTGGCCGGCTGGCAGCCACCGGCGGGCGCTAACGCCCTCCGTCTGCTCGCCTCCGGCTTCGAGATCGCCAATGCCCGGGACCATCTGCGTGCGTTGACCGGCAGCGGGCCGCCTCGGTCGCCGTATCGCCTGGGCACGCTGGCGACCGCCTGGCCGATGCTGGCCCGTACCCGTTCGCCCCAGGAGTTGCGGGCCGCGCTGGCCGCCTCCGCCTGGGGTGATCCGGGAGCCGCGTCCCCGGCGGCGGTGGCCACCGGCATGCGGGTCTCCGCCGCCGTGCGCACGGCGGCGGCCCTGCCGGAGGCCGTGCGCTGGGCGGCGGGCCGGCTGGCGCTGCTGGTCGGCCGTGAGGTGTTCGTCGCCCACCGCCCGCTGACGCGGGCCGCCGGGCGACGGGCGGGGCGGCTGCTCGGCGCCGAGGCCATGACGGCGACGTCGTATCCGGACTTCCGGCAGCACCTGCCGACCACCGCACGCTGGGCTGTGAACGGCGTCGGGAGCGCTGGCGACCTGTGGCGGGCGGAGGCACGGTGGTGGGGCCGGGTCGAAGAGGACGGACGGGAGCTGCTGCACGGCGCCCGACTGGGCTCCGCACCGGTGGTGGGTGCGGTCGCCGTGCTCTCCGCCGACGCCTGGCGGGTGCGCGGCGCGCTTGAGCTGGCGGCGCGGGGCGGGGGACGGCTGGAGGTCCTCGATGTTCCGGCTTGAGGCGATGGCTCCGGTTCGCATGCGGCGGGTGGCGATCGTCGCGCCCCGGGAGGCGCTGCGGGGCGCGCTGGTGCGTGTCGCCGAGGCCGGGTGCGTCGAAATCGACAGCATTGACGACGCGGGATCAGGCGGGCCGTCGGCCGCGCCGGGATCCGCCGTCCGCCGACTGCGGCACGCGCGCGTCGAGCCCCGGCGCGCCGCCCTCAGCGCCGCCCCACCCGATCTCGACTCACTGGAGCGTGCGGGGCGTACGGACCTGCTGGCGGGCGAGGCACAGCTGGAGGAACGCCTCGGCAGCGCGCTGCCACACGGCGCCGTCGCGGCACTCGCCGGATGGTGTCCCGCCACGGACATCCCGGCGACCGCTGAACGCCTGGCCGGAGCGGGCGCGGCGCTGGTGCCCCTGCGCGCGCCGCGCGGAGCCGATCCGCCGACGCTGCTCCGGAGTACCGGGGCGGTACGGCGCTCGTTCGCACCACTGGTGCGCACCTACGGCACGGTGCCCTACGCGGATCTGGACCCGACGATGCCCGCGGGCGTCGTCTACGTGGTGATGTTCGGGGCCATGTTCGGGGACGCCGGGCACGGGGCGCTGTTGCTCCTCGCCGGGCTCCTGCTGCGCGTCGGGCGCCCGCGCCGGGCCCGCGGCTTGCGTCCGCTGTGGCCGTTCATCGCCGGGGCCGGGCTGACCAGCGCCCTGGCCGGTGTGGCGTACGGGGAGTTCTTCGGGCCCACCGGGGTGCTGCCGGTGCTCTGGCTGAATCCGCTTCAGGAGCCGATGCGGCTACTCATCGCCGCCATTGGGCTCGGCGCCATGCTGCTCGCTTTGGCCTACGGGGTGGGCATCGTCAACCGTTGGCGGGAGGGCGGGGCGGCGGGTGCTCTGTACGCGCTCTCCGGAATCGCCGGGGCAGCGCTCTACTTCGGGCTCGCCGTCATGGGCGGCGCCGCCTGGCTGCATCGCGCGGAATGGGCTTATGCGGGTGCGGCGATCGTGGGCACGGGTCTCCTCCTGGCGGGCAACGGTCTGTTCGCCGTGACCGGCGGCGGACCGGGAGGCGTCGTCCAAGTCGGCATCCAGCTCTTCGACGGGGTGCTGCGCATCGGGTCGAACATCGTCTCCTTCGCCCGGCTCGCCGCCTTCGGACTCACGCACGCGGCGCTCGGCGCGATCGTGTGGCAGGGCGCCACGGCGCTGGCAGGCCTGGGCGCGACGGTACTGCCCGCGGCCCTGGTGCTCTTCGTCGTCGGCAATGCGCTCGCCTTCGCCCTCGAGGCGCTGGTCGCCGGTGTACAAGCACTGCGGCTGGAGTTCTACGAGCTGTTCTCCCGGGTTTTCGAGACCCAGGGCCGCCCGTTCCGTCCCTGGCGGCTGCCCGTACTGGACGGTGACGGACCCGAGGCCGCCCCGCCGCGAGGGGATACGCCGGGCAAGGAGACCACATGATCGTCTGGCTCATCGTTCTGCCCGTCGCCGCCGTGGTCCTGGCGGTCGGCCGGGGGCTGCTGCGGCGTTCCGGGCACACCGCCCTGCGGTGGGTGCTCGCCACCAACTCCCTGCTGCTCACCGGTGCGGTGGCGCTGCTCACGGTGGCGCTCGACCACCACCCCGCGCAAGCGGCCGCGCCGGCCGCGGCGGCGGCCCAGGGGTCCGGCTCCGCCGCGCTGATCGGTGCCGCGATCTCGGTGGCCGGGGCGTCCATCGGCGCCGCGATCGCCGTGGCCTACACCGGGGCCGCCGCCGTGGCCGCGATCAGCGAGCGTCCGGAGCTGTTCGGCCGGGCGATGGTGATTGTCGGACTGGCCGAGGGCATCGCCATTTACGGACTCGTCGTGGCGATCATCTTGATCGGAAAGTCCTGATCATGGGGCGGGTGGTAGCCGTGGGGGAGCGGACACGAGTGGCCGGATTCGCCCTGGCGGGGGTCACCGTGGTGGCCGCCGAGGAACCGGACGCGGTCCGCGAGGCGTGGCACGCGCTGCCGCCCGGGACCGCGCTGGTCATCCTCACTCCCGCCGCGGCGGACACGCTCGGCCAGGTCCTCGTCGAAAGTACCCGGCCGCTCACCGTGGTGATGCCGTCATGAAACCGACCTCCGACCAGGCGGTGGCCGCACTCGCGCCGGTGCGCGCCGCCTTGCTGCGCACGGCCCGCGACGAGGCGCAGGGGCTCCTCGAGCGGGCGGACCGGGAGGCCGCGGCACTGCTCGGCGAGGCGAGGGCCACGGCGCGCTCGCTCCTGGAGGAGGCTTCGCGGCAGGGCGAGCAGGACGGCGCGGCCGCGGCCCGCACCATACGAGCGGGCGCCCGCCGGGCGGCCAGGGCCCGGACGCTGGCCGCTCGGCGGGAGGCGTACGAAGAGCTGCGCCGCCGGGCTTTCGCGCGCGGCCGTGAACTGCGGGACTCCGCGACGTATCCGGCCGCCCGGGACCGGCTGCGACGGCGGGCGTTGCGGTTGCTGGGCCCTGATGCCGAGGTCACCGAGGCCCCGGATGGAGGAGTGGTGGGCCGCGCCGCGGGTCGGCGCGCCGAATGCACTCTCGACGGTCTCACCGCACGCGCGCTGGACCGGCTCGGGGCGGAGGTGGAGACGCTGTGGTCGCCGTGAGCGGATCCGCCGAGGCGTCCGGGCGGTTCGCGCACCGAGCCGCCCCGGGAGATTCCTGCCGCGTTCTGCGGGTCGCCGGGCCACTGGTCGAGATGGAGTACGTGGGCGCCACCGCGATGTACGACCTGGTCTCCCTCGGTGAGACCGGGATCCCCGGCGAGGTGGTGGCGATCAGCGGCGGTGTGGTGACCGCGCAGTCCTACGAGTACACCGGCGGGCTGGCCCCGGGGGACGTGGCGCGGCCGCAGGGCGCCCCGTTGTCCGCGTCACTCGGCCCCGGGCTGCTCGGTGGTGTGTTCGACGGCCTGCTGCGGCCGCTGTCCGGCAGCGGGGACTGGCTCTTGCCGGGGACCGCCCGGGGTGTGGCCGAGGAGCGTGCCTGGCCCTTCGTACCGGCGGTGGGCGAGGGAGACCGCGTCCATGAGGGCGGCGTGCTGGGGCAGATCCAGGATGGGGGGCCGGTCCCGCTGCGAGTTCTGGTGCCTCCGGGGACCGGTGGCGTGGTGGAGCGCGTCGCCCCCGAGGGGAGATACCGCCAGGAGGCGGTGGTGGCCGTCATGAACGGAACGGAGGTACGAATCGGCACCACGTGGCCGGTCCGACGTCCGCGCCCGGTGCGTGAGCGCGGTGGCGAGCGGGAGGCGCTCGCCACCGGACAGCGCGTGATCGATCTGCTCTTCCCCGTGGCGCGCGGTGGCACGGTGGCCGTCCCGGGCGGCTTCGGTACCGGAAAGACCATGCTGTTGCAGCAGATCGCCAAATGGTGCGACGCCGATGTGATCGTCTATGTCGGTTGCGGGGAGCGCGGCAATGAGATGGCGGATGTCATCGCCGAGCTGTCCGCCCTGGAGGACCCGCGCGGCGGGGGGCGGCTGGCCGACCGCACGGTGACCATCGCCAATACCTCCAACATGCCGATGATGGCCCGCGAAGCGAGCATCTACACGGGAGCCACGGTCGCCGAGTACTTCCGCGACATGGACCTCGATGTGGTCGTCATCGCCGATTCCACCTCGCGGTGGGCCGAGGCGCTGCGCGAGTTCGCCTCCCGTACCGGGGCGCTGCCCGCCGAAGAGGGCTATCCGGCGGGCCTGGCATCGGCGATCGCCGCGTTCTACGAGCGTGCGGGAGCGGTGACGACACTGGGGGGCGGCCGGGGCTCGGTCACCGTGATCGGGGCGGTCTCGCCGCCTGGCGGCGACCTGACCGAGCCGGTCACCGCGCACACCGAGCGTTTCGTGCGCTGCCTGTGGTCGCTGGACCGCGACCTGGCCTACTCCCGCCACTACCCGGCGGTGTCCTGGGCGGGCTCGTTCTCCCGGGACGCGGCGGCGCTCGGAGCCCGGCACGCGGCGGCGGGCGACCCCGCCTGGTCCGCCCGGCGTGACCGGATCGCCTCGGTGCTCGCGGAGGCCGACCGGCTGGCCGACCTGGTCGACCTGATCGGCATCACGGCCCTGCCCGACCAGGAGCGTGTCAGTGTCCTGGCCGGGCGTCTGGTGCGTGAGGGAGTGCTGCGGCAGAGCGCGCTGTCCGCCCACGACGCGTACTGCGGACCGGACAAGGCCGCGGCGCTGGCCGAGGCCGTGCTCGCGGTCATCGACCGCTGCCGGGAACTGGTCGCCTCGGGGCTACCCGCGGCCACCGTGGAGACGGTGGACTTCGGGCCGGTGCTCCGGGCCGGGGAGGAGGTGGGGCCGCACGACGCCGAAGGGGTGCGGGCACGGCGGGAGGCCATGCTCGCCCGCCTCGGGGAACTCCTTGATCAGGTGTCTCGCACCGTCCCGCGGCGGGTCGGGGCGTGAGCGGCCGTGACCGGCTGGAGTGAGGTCGAGTACACCGCCGTGCGGGAGCTGCGCGGCCCGCTCGCCATCGTGGAGGGAGTCTCGGGAGTGGGGTGGGACGAATTCGTGATGATCACTCTCGACTCGGGCGAGCGGCGCTACGGCCTGGTGCTGGAGGTCGACCGTGGACTGGCCGTGGTGCAGGTGCTGGAGGACACTTCCGGCATGGATCCGGCGGGTGTGCGGGTGTCCTTCGCCGGGGAGCCACTGCGGATTCCGGTCGGGCCGGGCTGGCTGGGCAGGGTGTGCAACGGCCGGGGCGAACCCGTCGACGGCGGTCCGCCGGTCTTCGGTGAGCGCAGCGCGGCGGTGGGCGGCACCCCGATCAATCCGGTGCGGCGGGAACCGCCGTCGGATCCGGTCCTCACCGGCGTCGGCGCCGTCGACGCTCTGACGACACTGGTGCGCGGGCAGAAGCTGCCGGTGTTCTCGGTGGCCGGACTCCCCCATCTGGAGCTGGCCGCCCAGATCGCCGCGCAGTCCACCGTCGGCGGCGAGCCGTTCAGCGTGGTCTTCGCCGGTATGGGCCTGACACACGCGGACGCCCGTTTCATCCAGGATGTCCTCGAGGAGCGCTCGGCCGCCGGGGAGCTGGTGCTGCTGCTCAACACCGCCGACGATCCCGTGATCGAGCGGATCCTGACCCCGCGGGTGGCGCTGACCGTGGCCGAACACCTCGCCTTCACCGGCGGCCGCCATGTGCTCGTGGTGATGACCGACATGACGGCATACGCGGAGGCGCTGCGGGAGGTCTCCGCCGCCCGGGGCGAGGTCCCGGCCCGCCGCGCCTACCCCGGCTACCTCTACAGCGACCTGGCCTCGCTCTACGAGCGCTGCGGGCGGATCCGCGGCCGGAAGGGATCGGTCACCACCCTGCCCGTCCTCACCATGCCGGCGGGAGACATCACCCATCCGGTCCCCGATCTGACCGGTTACATCACCGAAGGCCAGATCGTGCTCTCCCGCCGGACGCATGCGCTGGGCGTGTATCCGCCGGTTGACGCCCTCTCCTCGCTGTCCCGGCTGATGCGCAAGGGCGCCGGGCCGGGGCGGACTCGGCCCGATCACCTCGATCTGGCCGCCCAGATGCTGGCCGCCCTCTCCCGGGCCCGGCAGGTCCGGGAGTTGGCCGACCTCGTCGGGCAGGCGGCCCTGAGCCCGACCGACCACCGCTATCTCGCCTTCGACGAGGCGTTCCTGCACCGTTTCGTGGACCAGCCGCGCGATGAGGCGCGTTCCTTGGACCAGACACTGGACACCGCCTGGCAGGTACTGCTCACCCTCCCTCGCAGCCAGCTGACCATGCTTCCCCCCGCGCTGCTCGACGCGCACGGCGCACGGGAGGAAACGGCCGACGGCGAGAGACGGGAGTCAGGAACATGAGTGCCGCGTCCGCCACCCCGCCATCGCGCGCGGCCCGTCTGCGGCTGCGGCACAGCCTGGACGTCGCCTCGCGGGGAGCCGACCTCCTGGAGCGGAAGCTGCGCATCCTGCGAACGCGGCACGAGGAGCTGCTGCGAGCCGAGGAGGCCGGGGCGCGCGCCTGGCACGACACGGTCCGGGAAGCTGAGACCTGGCTGCTGCGAGGACTCCTCCAGGGCAGCGAGCACGCCCTGGAGACGGCGGCGGACGGCGTCGGCCCCGCGGAGATCACCTGGCGCGAGGAGACCACGATGGGAGTGCGCCACCCCTGGCACCTCTCGTGCCAGGACCCCGGACGCTCCCCGGACGCCGCCACTCCCGGGAGCACCGCCTTGGTGCACGCCGAAGCCGCCTGGCGGGAAGCGTTGCGGGCAGGCGCGGAGTACGCCGTCGCGCGGGCGGCCGCCGGGATCGTCGGGGCCGAGGTGGCTCGCACCCGCCAGCGGGTACGCGCGCTGAGGCGCCATTGGATCCCCCGTCTGGAGGAGTCGCTCGCCCAGGTCGGGTTGGCCTTGGAGGAGAGTGAGCACGAGGACGCCGTTCGACGCCGGTGGGCGGCCGGTTCGTCCGACGGCCGCGGGAGCGATGGTGGATGACCGTCGCCCGGCCCCGGCCGACCTGTACTCCCGCCGCTGCGGTGGCGGCGGACCTACGTCAGCCGCCAACCGTCTCACTCCGTGCGCGAGGTGAGGAACTCGGCGCAGCCGGACAGGGTGGTGAGCCGCGGAGTGTCCTCGTCGTCGATGCGGACACCCGTGCGCTGGCTGAGTGTCTCGATGAAGCTCAGGAAGTCCAGCGAGTCGAGTTCGAGGGCGTCGCGGAAGGCATCGTCCGGGCGCAGGGCGGCGAGGTCGGCGCCCGGCACGACCTGCGCCAGGGACTCCTTGACGACGTCCATCGCTTCGGTGCGGTTCACAGCTTCTCCGGGTGCTGCAAGAGGCGGTCGACCACGGTCAGGCAGCGGGCGCCTATGGCGCCGTCGGTTGCCCGGTGGTCTGCGGAAAGGGTGGCCGTGACCGTCGGCCGTACACCCAGCAGCCCGTCGACGGCACAGGGACGGTCGACCACACGCCCGAACCCGATGAGAGCCACTTGCGGCGGGTAGATCACGCCGAGAACGCTCTCCACTCCCTGGTCCCCGAGGTTGGTGACCGTGATGGTGGGGGCGGAGACCTCGGACCCGCGCAGCCGCCCCTCACGGGCCCGGGTGACCAGATCCTTCAGGCGGGCCATCAGCTGAGGGAGGGCAAGCGTGTCGGCGTCGCGCAGCGCGGGGGCGATGAGCCCGCCGCCACGGAGGGACACCGCCACGCCCAGGTGCACGCCGTCGCCCTCGGTGAAGTGGTCCTCGGTCCAGAAACCATTGAGCGCGGGCACTTCCCGCACCGCCAGGGCCGCGGCCTTCAGCAGCAGGGCCGCGGGGAGCAGCCGCTCGTCCACCGGGCCGCGCCGGTTGTGCTCGCGCAGCCATTCCATCGCGGCGGCCATGTCCACGGTGGTGGACAGGTAGTAGTGCGGGATGTCCCGCTTGGAACGCGTCATGAGGCCGGCGATCGTCCGGCGCATGGCCGCGGCTCGGTCGTCAGCCGTACGCGCCGGTTCCGCGCGGTCGCTCACCGGGGCGGTGGCGGGACCGGCAGCCGCCTCGCGCACGTCATCGGCCCGGACGGCGCCGTGTCTGCCGGTCCCCGTCACGGCGGCGAGGTCCACCCCCAGTTCCCCGGCCAGCCGTCGGGCGAGCGGAGTGATCCGCGCTCGCGGCTGCCCGGCGGCAGCGCGCTTGACATCGGAGCGAGTGATGCGCCCTTGAAGGCCCGAACCGTGGAGCGTCTCCAGGTCGACACCACGCTCCCGCGCCAGCTGCCGGACCAGGGGGACGGCCTCGTACGGAAGGCGCTCTTCCGTCGGAAGGGCGACGGGGGGCTCCTGGACACCGGCGGGGGCCGGCTCGGGCGGAGTCGTCGGGACCGCCTCCGGCTGCGGCGTGACCTTCGGCTTGCGCCCCCGCGACGGCTTCCTCCTGGGCTTCTCCGGTTCCGCCGGCTCCGTTTCGATCAGTGCGAGCGGGGTGCCCACGGGCACCGTCCTCCCGGGCTCGACCAGCAATTCACCCACCGTTCCGGTCTCGAAGCACTCGACCTCGATGGTGGACTTCGCGGTTTCGACCACCGCGACCGGATCACCCCGGTGGACCCGCTCACCGGGGCTCACCAGCCACTCCTGGAGCGTTCCCTCGTCCATGTCGGCGCCCAGCGACGGCATCGTGAACTCGGCCATGGTCAGTCCACCGCCCGGTGGGCCGCGGCCACGATATCGGTCATCTGCGGCAACGCGGCCTCCTCCAGCCGCCGGGCATACGGTATGGGGCACTCGGCGCCGCACACCCGCTCGACGGGCGCGTCCAGTTCATAGAACGAGCCCTCGGCGATCCGTGCGGACACCTCGGCGGCCAGACTGCCGGTGCGCCAGGCTTCGTCGACGACCACGGCGCGGTGGGTGCGGGCCACCGAGGCGGCGATGGTCTCGCCGTCCAGTGGCCGCAGTGTGCGCAGGTCGACGACCTCGGCACTGATGCCGTCGACGGCCAGCTCGTCGGCCGCCATGAGCGCCTTGGGCAACGAGCCACCATAGGTGATCAGGGAGATGTCGGTGCCGGGTCTGCGGACCGCCGCGTGGTCCAGATTCACCGACGCGGCAGGCGGACCGAGCTCGCCCGAGGCGTTGTAGAGAACGCCGTGCTCGAAGATCAGGACCGGATCGGGATCGGCCAGTGCGGGGGCCAGCATGTGGCGGGCGTCCTCGAGGGTCGCCGGGGCGATCACCCGGATGCCGGGAATGTGGGCGTACCAGCCCTCGAGGCTGTGCGAGTGCTGCGCCGCGAGCTGGCGGCCGGCACCCGTCGTCATGCGGATCACCAGGGGAACGGGCAGCTGACCGCCCGACATGTGGAGCAGAGTGGCGGCGTTGTTCAGGATCTGGTCGAGGGCGAGCAGGCTGAAATTGACCGTCATGATCTCGACGATCGGCCGCATCCCGGCCAGTGCCGCGCCGATGCCCGCGCCGACGAACGCGGACTCCGACAGCGGGGTGTCGCGGACCCGCTCCGGACCGAACTCCTCCAACAGTCCGAGACTCACACCGAAGCAGCCGCCGTACCGTCCCACGTCCTCTCCCATCAGGAACACGCGGTCGTCAGAGCGCATGGCTTCGCGAAGGGCCTCGCGCAGCTCTTCCCGGTAGGTGCTCTTCCGCTCATCCGTCCGGCCGGGTCCCATGGCCTCAGCTCACCTCCGCCGGTTCGCTGGTGACATGGCGCAACAGGCTCTCGGTCGACTCCTCCGGCGCCCGTTCGGCCGCTTCGACCGCGTGGTCCACCTCATCGCCGATCCGGCGTTCCGCCGCGGCCAGCTCCTTGTCGTCCAGTTCCCCGCGCTCGCGCATCCGGTCCGTGAGCCGCTCGATGGGGTCCTGTGCCTTCCACCGCTCGATCTCGGCCTTGTCGCGGTAACGGTCCGGGTCGTACATCGAGTGCGCCCGGAACCGGTAGGTACGCAGTTCGAGGAAGTGCGGTCCGGCGCCTGCCCGGATTCCCTCGGCCGCCCGGCGGCCCGCCGTTTCGACGGCCTCGACGTCCATACCGTCCACGGCCCAGGAGACCATGCCGTACGAGGCGGCGCGCAGCGCCAGGTCGGTCTGTGCCTCATGGCGCTCCAGGGCCGTGCCCATGGCGTAACGGTTGTTCTCACAGACCAGCAGCAGCGGCAGGTTCCACAGCGCGGCGAGGTTCGCGGTCTCATGGAACTCGCCCTCCGCGAACGCGCCGTCGCCGAAGAAGCAGCAGGTGACGCGAGGCTGTCCGCGCATACGGTCGGCCAGAGCGAGCCCGGCTGCCAGCGGTATCCCGCCGGCGACGATCGCGTTCCCGCCGTAGAAGCGGCGGTCGGCGTCGAACAAGTGCATGGACCCGCCACGGCCTCCGCTGCACCCGGTCGTCCTGCCGTACATCTCGGCCATGACGGCCTCGGCCGGAATGCCGCGGGCGAGTGCGTGGCCGTGCTCACGGTACGTGGAGACCACCGCGTCGTCCGGGGTCAGCGCCTCGTTGACGCCGACAGCGACGGCCTCCTCCCCGATGTAGAGGTGGACGAAGCCCCGGATCTTCGCCGCGCTGTACAACTCGACACACCGCTCCTCGAAACGGCGTATCCGCAGCATGGCCTGCAACAGGTCGCGGCGATGTGCGGCCCCGGGCCGATCGGCAGAAGCACCTTTGCCGCTCTTGCGCACGCTCTTCGATGCCCCGGGGGGCTTCGCTGTCCTCGGAGCCTCGGTGGTCTTGGACGTCTTGCGCGTCCGGGTCTCGCGGGCCGGGCTCATACTGATCCCTCCAGAGTGGACAGGTCGCCGGTGGGCAGGCCGAGTTCCCGGGCGCGCAGCACTCGGCGCATGACCTTGCCGCTGCGGGTCTTGGGCAGGTCCTGGTCGAAGGCGAGCTCGCGGGGCGCCACCGCCGGGCCCAGTCGACGGCGGGCGAAGGCGAGCAGATCGCGCTCGAGAGCCGGGCTGGGCTCGATGCCGGGGCGCAGCGACACGAACGCCTTGACGAGGTTCCCGGCGACGGGGTCCGGTCGGCCGATCACCCCTGCCTCGGCGACCGCGTCATGTTCCATGAGCGCGCTCTCCACCTCGAACGGCCCGATCAGGTGGCCCGCGGACTTGATCATGTCGTCGGCGCGGCCCACGAACCAGAACCAGCCGTCTGCGTCCCGGCTGACCAGGTCGCCCGTGAGATACCAGCCGTCGGCGAACGCGGCGTCGTATCGCTCCTTGTCGTGCAGATAGCCACGGAACATGGACGGCCATACAGGGCGCAGCGCCAGCTCTCCCTCGGCCCCCGGACGGTCCTCCACCCTCACCCGGCCATCGGCGACCTGCGCCCGGCCGTCCTCCCCGCATGTCAGTACCGCCGCCTCGACGCCCGGCAGCGGGCGTCCCATCGAGCCGGGGCGGATCTCGCAGGCCGCGAAGTTCGCGATCATGATGCAGCCGGTTTCGGTCTGCCACCAGTTGTCGTGGACCGGGAGGCCCAGCACATCCCGGCCCCAGACCACCGCCTCGGGGTTCAGCGGCTCGCCGACCGAGGCGATGAACCGCAGACAGGACAGGTCGTAGGAGGCCGGCAGATCGTGGGGGCCTCGCCGGGGCGTGGCCCGCATCAGCATGCGCAGCGCCGTGGGCGCGGTGTACCAGACGCTCACCCGCTGCTCCTGGAGGATCCGGTACCAGCGCCTGGTGTCGAAGTCTCCCTCATCGACGACGACCGTCGCGCCGTGGACGAGCGGGGCGATGATGCCGTACGACATGCCGGTGACCCACCCGGGGTCGGCGGTGCACCAGTAGACGTCCTCGGGGTGCAGATCGAGCGCGTATGCGGCGGTGGCGTGGTGGGCGACCACCGCCTCGTGGACGTGCACCGCGCCCTTGGGAGTGCCGGTCGTGCCACTGGTGAAATGCAACAGCGCCATGTCCTCCGGCGAGGTCGGCGGGATCGTGAACTCCTCCGGAGCCTCGTCCATCAGATCGTCGAAACCGAGAGTGCCAGGCAGATCCTCCCCGCCCGGACCGACGATGACCACATGGTCGAGTCCCGGGAGCGAGGCGCGGCGTTCCGCCACCTTGCGGCGGTAGAGCGCCGCGGTGGTCACCAGGACTCGCGCGTCGCCGAGCCTCAGTCGCTGTTCCACCGGGTCGGGGCCGAAGGCGGAGAACAGCGGACAGAGCACGCTGGTGTTCTTCAGTGTGCCCAGCACTGCGGTGTACAGCTCGGGGCAACGGCCGAGCAGCGTGAACACGCGGTCGCCCCGGCCGACGCCCAACGCGCGGAGCACGTTCGCGAACCGGGCGGTACGCCGGGCCAGTTCGGCATAGGTGACGCTGTGGACGGAACCGTCCCGGGCGACACAGCGCAACGCGCACTTCTCGCCACCGCCCCAGTGGACGTGCCGATCCACCGCCTCGTGGGCGATGTTCAGGCCGCCGCCGGGGAGTCCGGCGAGCGCGGCGCGCGCTCCCGACCAGGTGAACTCGGCTCGGGCCCGATCGTAGTCGGTGAGGTTCGGCGTGACGTACGGGGCAGTGTCCTTCCGGATCGTCTCCCAGACCATGCGCTGTCCTCCCGGTATGGGTACAGCCCGACGAGTACCCCTACACACCTAAAAGCCACATACATTATAAAATTCTACTTTTTACTAAATAGGGTGATTCGTCCGTCTCTATGGGGCCCTTCAGCCCTGTATTCAGGTTCGCCCGCGCCCGACCGTGGAGGAGAAGGAGTTCGGGCGAACGGGTTCCGGAGGCCGGACATGAACTCACACGGTCGCCCCGATGCGAGTGGACTCGACCTGTGTGCTTATGCGCGTCTATGGAGAGTCGGCAATCAGTTGCTGCGCCCCTGCGACCGACTGCAGTTCCGGCTCTCCCTACTGCTGCTGTTCGTCCTGGTGATCGGCCTGCCGACCGCCTCGCTGAGTGCCGGACTGGCCGCGTACAGATCCGAAATGCACACGGCCCGCGCCCAGGCGGCGGAACGGCACCAGGTGATGGCGCGCCTGATCACAGACAGCGAGGGGACAGGTGCCGCCCGGCAGTGGGCCCAGGTCAGCTGGGCGGATAGGGACGGACCGAAGCGCACGGGCGTCGCCCGTGTGGCCACGGGCACTCCGAAAGGCACCATCGTGCGGATCTGGGTGGACCACGAAGGGACCGTCACCGAAGCGCCGGTGCGGCCAGCGGACGCGGCGGCGACCGGCTGGATCACCGGATGCGTCACCGCCGGCGCGGTCTTCGCCATGATCACCAATGCACGCGCCGGCCTCGCCCACGTGCTGGACTGCCGGAGATACGCGCGGTGGGGGGCCGAATGGGACCGGCTGGAACCACAGTGGTCCGGAAGATCTCCCTGAACGATGCCATGGCCGACCATCATCTTCTGGCGAGGAGTAGACGATGCCGCACACAGTGGAATGGAAAGTCCGCCTCTACCTCTTCGAGGACGAGGGAACGACGAAGGCACGCCTCGTCCTCGACACCAAGGACACCTCACTCACCGGTCACGGGACTGCCCGACGCAATCCCGAGGATGACGACATACCCGAGATCGGCGACGAGCTGGCGGCCGGGCGGGCGCTGCACGATCTGGGTGACCAACTACTGAGCGCCGCGGAGCGCGATATCAAGGGCAGCGGTGCGTCCCCCCGCGCCCGGCCCCATGTGGTGTGGGGATGACGCCTGAGGGGGCCGGTTGCCGGCCCCCTCACTCGAGGGCTTCCCCCAGGACGCCGCTCACCGGCGGTGACACGGTGGAGATGAGGCAGAGCCGCGGGATCTCTTCTTCCAGCGCCTGGGCGAGGGTGAGCATGTCGTCGTCGATGGCCTTCGGCCGTCCGGCGTGGTTGCCCTTGGAAGCGGCGATGACCTGCCCTCCGGGGGGCTTCCCGGGGATGTAGTCGCGCTCGATCTGCGCGGCGACCACGAGTACGGTGAAGAACATGGCGCTCATGCCGTTGGGCGCGTCGAAGTCGGTGGGCTTGATAGTGGCTTACAGCCAACGCGACGACCCCGGATGGAGTGGATCCGGGGTCGTGTGTTCTGTCCGCGCACGGAGGTCATGCCGCTCCATCCCATGACCAGAGGATGGAGCGGGGCCAATGGGACTCGGCGACGACCACGGTACTCGGGGAATGACCGGTGCCGACGCCAGCAATGACGCTAATACACCTTTTGCCAGTTGGCTTGTCGCCACTCGGAGCGCATCCGCCGATTGGGGCCTTGGGGATGCGCCTCCGCGACCATGCGGGCCGTCCGCTCGTCCCCTCTGAAGTCCTTCCGCAGACTTCCGGCGCCTGTTCGGCGGGCGGTGTCCTGGGTCCCGTCGTTCCCTGAGGACCTGCTTGGCTTCACCAGGTATTCCACACCCTCAAAGCGCTGTACGACCGCCTACCGTGGTCCGCACCCCGTCCTGGCTTCAACGGCCCGAAGTACTGGCGCCCGCGACAGCGCATCCACTACAGCGCCGTGTCGACCCGGCGGGGACGCCCGTCGGCACGGCCGCCCCGCTTCTCCACCGCCGCCCGAGCACCCGGCCCACGCCGAGGAGAAGCTCGACGAACTCACCCTCGCACTGCACCGCACGCTCCGACTGTGAACCGGTGCGGACCGCCCTCATCGATACCGCTCCCGGAGTCCGCCTTCGGACCCCGCCGCCGGATCGGCAAGGCCCCATGCGTGGCTTCGCGGGCGGCAAGCCGACGCCCGGCCGCCCGACCGCCGACTTCGAAACCTCTCCTCACCTGGCGTTGCTGAGCACCTCTCGCGACCGCCCCGTGGACTGGCTGCGCACCGGCCAGGCGGTGGAGCGGATACTGCTGCGCGCCACCCTGGCGAGACTCTCCACCTCGTTCGTCACCCAGACCCTCGAATGGCACGACCTGCGCTGGCCACTGCGCGCCCCGACCTCGGACGTGGCCTATGCGCAGATGGTGCTGCGGCTCGGATACGGCCCTCCGGACAGGCGAAGCCCCAGGCGGCCGGTCGACGACGTGCTGGACATCGAACCGTGACTCCCGCGCGTCCTGGAGGAATCGCCCTCAGGCGCGTACCGCCCCGTCCCGTCCGGCACCACGGAAGTGGCATTCCACATCCACGACTCCTTCCACGGCCCGGGTGAGGCGCGCGGCCACAGGGATACGCGCGGTGTCGCGGAGCTGTCCGCTGAGCGTGACGACGCCCTCGTCGACCCGCACGTGAATACCGCTGTCGCCGGGGAAGAGGTAGGACACCACCGTGCGACGGACCTCTTCCTCGATGTCCTGGTCCGAGCGGAGGAAGACCTTCAGCAGATCGCCCCGGCTGACGATCCCCAGCAACTTGCCCTCAGGGTCGACCACGGGAAGCCGTTTGACCCCTCTCACGGCCATGATCCGGGCCGCCTCGGCCAGCGTGGCGTCCGGATGCACGGTCACCGCCGGGGAGCTCATCAGCTCCTCCGCCGTCAACGCCCCCGCCTTCGCCAGGTCGGGGAGGCACCGCAGCCGCTGGAAGCGGTCCGGATCACTGTCCCGGAACTCCTCCTTGGGCAGCAGATCCGCCTCGGAGACGACACCGATGACACGACCCTCGCCCTCCAATACCGGCATGGCACTCACCCGCCACTGACCCAGCGTCTGCACCAGCTCCTTGAACGACGCCTCACGCCCGACGGCGACCACCGTCCGGGTCATCACATCACTCACGATGTGGAAAGTCTCGGACACGGGAATTCCTCCCTCCGCACGGCCTTCCGCCGACTCCCCCCTCTCTCTCAGTGTCCGGCCCGCCGATGCCCCCGGCCACCCGAGGACCGCGGTCATCCATGGGTCAGCCAGACCCGCGCATGCGTACTGAGCGTCCCTGCTGCCCCGCGTTCGGTGTTCGATTCGCACGGTGGCGTGAAGGCCCGCAGCACGGGAACTGACCGATTGCAAGCATTTCGCGAGGTGAAATGCCGTGGCTGTGCCCGTACATCGCCGACCCGGCCGGCTCCTGGAACGGCCTTTCCACACGCTGGGGTGGGGAGAGCCGGTCGCCGCCGAGTACGACGACCTCTTCGAGCGGATGAACCGCTTCTTCGAGGCTGCCACCAGTACCGCGCCCGCCGCCATGCCCTTCTCCCCCTTGGCCGACCTGCACGAGACGGATGAAGCCCACGTGGTCGAGGCGGAGCTGCCCGGGATCAAGCGGGAGGACATCCACGTCGCGATCGGCGAGCGGGAACTGTGCGTCTCCGGGGCGTACAAGGAACGCGAGCGCGAAGGTGTCCTGCGGCACGGCACCCGCGTACCGGACGCTTCGAGTACCGGGCTCTGCTGCCGGTCGACGTCAAGGCCGACGAGATCACAGCAGCACTGGCCGACGGAGTGCTGACCGTCACCGTGCCCAAGGCCCAGGCGGCCAAGCCACGACACATCGAGGTCACCTCAGCTTGAGCCGCGGCGGATGCACAGCGGTGGGACGAGCCATCTCACCCGCCCCACCGCTCGGGGGACCATCCCGCTCCAGGTAAACTCCCGGACACCAGACCGCGCCAGGGCCCATCGGCCCCATCGGACCGGCGACAGTCGCCGTCGCCGTCTGGAGGGTCCTTATGGACTGATCGGCTCTGTCACCAGGACGTCGATACTGATGGTGGCCTTGTAAGGGCGTCGGTCGACGCGCAGTCACTGGTACGCGTGGCTCGAACGCCGAGCAGCGGCGGTAGTCGAGCAGGGTGGTGGCGGCTGTGGTCAGTCCTTGGCTGCCCTGTCGTCGATGGTGTAGTCGATCAGCGGTCTGACGGTGACCACCCCGTCCACGCCCCCGGCCAGCCGTTCGGCGATCTGGGCGGTGCTGCGGTTCTCCACCTCGCCGCGCAGAGTGACGACGCCGTCATGAACCTGGACCTGCACCTCCTGTTCGCCCAGCCGCAGTATCGCCGTCAGTACTTCGGCGCGTATCTCCTGGCGTATCTCCTCGTCGGAGCGCAGGAAGACGCGCAGCAGGTCCGGGCGGCTGACGATGCCGATGATGTGGTCCGTCTCATCCACGACGACCAGTCGCTTGACGTGATGGTGGTCCATCTCACGGGCCGCCCGGGCGACCGGCCAGTCGGCGTGAGCGGTGGCCACGGGGGTGGTCATCAGCCCAGCGGCGTTCTCCGCGCGTGCCTTGGCCTTCCCGTGCGGCCACCCGCGGGTCGCTGCCCGCTCCCCGTGCTGTTCGGGCCGTTCGGCTTGCTTGCGGAGCAGATCGGCTTCGGATACCAGCCCCACCGGCGCACCTTGCTCGTCGGCCACGGGCACGGCACTGATGCCGTGGCTTGACAGGATGGTCGTGACTTCCTTGAAGGGGGTCTCCCGTCGGACGGTAATGACATCTCGTGTCATCACCTCACTGACGGTGCTGTGCTGGGCGGGCATCGTCGCACCTCCTTCCGCCTGTGTGTCGCGCGGTGGACACCAAGTCGCCCCGCCTGGCCGACGGCGTGTTCATTACATGCTGGAATCTCAACCTTGATCCCTGCTTTCGGCAGGTCGCCGCTCCACCCGGGCGACGCCCTGGTCAGGCAGTCGGCTGTACGAGCAAAGCGCGGATGTCGTGCGGGAATTGTTCCAGTGCCGCCTCCAGATGTCCGGGCGAGCCGTGCTCATGTACGACGGTGGTGACCGCGGCGGCCATCCGGGGGACGTCCTCGGCGGTAACCTTGGCTTCCCGGACGAAGCGGTTCACGTAGCCTTCGCGGTTGTACTTGACCGGTACCACGCTGGGGTCCCAGCCGTCGTAGTAGGCGCCCCGCAGCAGCTCGGGGAGCTGCGCGGCGAAGTGGGCGGCCACATCGACGGTGAGCCTGTCACGAAACGTGTGCAGCCAGGCTCGCAGGATGCGGTGGGCGACGTGGCGGTCCTCGGTTCCGAGAGCTTCCGACACCGCTTTCAGCCAGATGTTGGCGCTGTGGATGGCGTGCTCGAAGCCCGGTGGATGTGTGGTGGGCATGGACTTTCCCTTCCAGTCTGTCGTCCTCGCGTTCATGCGCCACGCGGGGCGGTATGCGCCCACTGAGAAGGTCGCCCTGCTCACAAGCGGCGGCTGGCGACACACCGGGACCCCGGTAGCGTCTCGCATCCGCATCAATCAAGGGCTCGGTGGCCTCTCTTTTCCTGCCCAGCTTCCATGCTAGGCCGGGCGGAATCGGTTGGCAGCCGCACCACCGCGCAACATTCACGGGCACCATGCGCTAGAGGAACACGGGGCCGGCCGGAGACATACGCCGCCAGGGAAACCACCCGAGCCGCTCCCGATCCAGCGCACCACATACGCGGTGTGCCATGTGCGCGCCAGGGGATCCCTACGCCTGCTGCGCCGCGAGGCGAGGCTGTCGCCGTCACCGGGAAACAACGCGATGGACGACGCCCGTAGTCGTCACGCCTGCGCCCAGGAGTACGTGTGCGGGTGCCCTGCCGCCCGGTCCGGCGCTGCCCATGCACATGGGAGCCATAGACGATAAGTGTGGAAAGTGACATTTCCTGGAGCGAGGAGGGTTGCAATGAAGCGATCGGCATCACAGCGGGCTCCTGAGATCCAGGTGGAGACCCAGGGGCAGATGCCGCCGGGCGTCATCGACTACGCACAGGAGAAGGTACGGGCGCTGACCGGCCGGACAGGGGAACCGGTCCTCTTCGCCCGCGTCAAGTTGACCCACATGGCGAACCCCGCCATGGAACGACCGGCGCTCGCCCAGGCCAACCTGGACGTCAACGGACGCCTTGCCCGGGTACACGTCGCCGCCACGACCGTCACCGAGGCCGTCGACCTACTACAGGACCGGCTCGCTGCCCGGCTGGAGCGGCTGGAGGAGCACTGGGAGGCCCGTCGAGGCCGCAGACCCGCGCCGGGCCCGCACGAGTGGCGGCACGGCAGTGAGCCGGCCCACCGCCCAGGCTACTTCCCCCGCCCGGCCGAGGAACGCGAGGTCGTACGGCACAAGTCCTTCTCCCTGGCCCGCGAGTCACCCGACGAGGCGGCCTTCGAGCTGGAGATGATGGACTACGGCTTCCACCTGTTCACCGACATCGGAACCGGCGAGGACAGCGTGCTGTACCGGTCCGGCCCGACCGGTTACCGCCTCGCCCAGGTGCACCCCCACCCCCACCTCGTCGGCCCCGTGGCCGTGCCGCTCACCGTCAGTGACCTGCCCGCCCCCCGGATGAACGTGGCCGGGGCGAAACAGCGGCTGGACATCGCCGGCTTGCCGTTCGTGTTCTTCGCCGATGACACCACCGGACGAGGAAACGTCCTGTACCACCGGTACGACGGCCACTACGGCCTGATCTCCCCCTCCGAGTAACGGCCCGCCTCACACCAGCGGTGCCGGAAGGGACGAAGTCCGCCGCCACGGTCGACCACACCGGTCGGCAGGGCCAACAGGTCGGTTGTGGAACAACTTGGGAGTAGGCGATGACAAACGCAGAAGAACGTACCCCGATCGTGGTCGGCCTCGACCCCGATCCGGGCAGACGCATGGCGCTCGCCTGGGCCGCCGACGCCGCGGACCGGCGCCGCCTGCCACTGCTACTGGTCCTCGCGCAGAACCTGCCGACCCCGGGCTACCAGCCGACGGGTGGGCGGCCCTCCTGGGAGGAGTGGAACGAGGCACTGCACGCGACAGGGGATCACCTGGTGAAGGACGCGGTGGCCTTCGTCGAGTCTCGGCACCCCCGGGTACGGGTGTCCGGGATGCTGGCGGAAGGGCATCCGGCGTGGGTGCTGCGTGAGCAGGCACAGAACGCCAAGGAGGTCGTGCTCGGCTCCTGGCATCTGAGTGCCCTCCAGGAGCTCTTCACCTCCGCCGCCGTGACCCTGCCGCTCATCGCCCACGCCCCCTGCCCCGTGGTGGTCGTACCCGAGGCGGAGCACGTCACCCAGCAGCGGCCGTACTTCGTGGTCGGAGTGGATGGCAGCGCCCATTCCGCGGCCGCCGTCGACCTCGCCTTCGAGGAGGCCGCCCTGCGCGGCGCGGTCCTGCGAGCCCTGTACGTGTGGCACTCTCCCCGGCTCGGAGTTCTGGACGAGGACGCCGCCATCCGGGAGTGCCGTCGGCTGCTGTCGGAGACGGTTGCCGGACGTACCGCGGCTCACCCGGAGGTGGAACTGCACCACGAGGTCGTGCACGGACACCCGGTACAGATCCTCACCAAGGCGTCCGAACACGCCCTCGGCCTATTCGTGGGCACACGCGGGCACGGCGGCTTCACCGGCATGCTGCTGGGCTCGGTCAGCCAGGGAGTACTGCACCACGCGCGCTGCCCGGTCATCACCGTCCCGCACGCGCACGAACAGAAGCCAATCGTTGACTGAACGAGGCTCCTCATACCGGAACGCGGAACAGCAGCCCGTTTCCCGGCGCGGACGCGCCGAGGGCGGTGGGACATGTGAGTTTCGACGTGCTGACGTCGTGGCCCTCACCCGCGTGCCCTCGGCCCATCGGACCGGCGTCGCGCCACCAAGTCCGTAACCGAATTCCGGGCACCCTCTGTCTACCGGTGGTTTGTTAAATCCGGTGGTGGTGTGGGTTGACGGCCGGTCGGGTTGGTCGTAGGCCGGTGGTAGGAGTCAACTGCCTTGCTGGGGGCTGAAGATGACCGCTCGCCGTCCGTGTCCGCCTGCGCCGGGGCCGTTGGAGGACTACAGGCCCGGTTCGACGACCTCTTCTTCAGTCTCGCCCAGCGGCGGGGCTTTCGCGAGTACCTGACCGGACTGCTGGCGCCACGGGAACGGAACAAGACGATCACCTGCCTGGCAGGGGCGGAGCCGGTGGCCGGTGCGGGGATGCCGGCGGTGCAGCGGCTGCGGTTCTTCCTGTCCGAGTC
>NZ_JBHYVB010000063.1:39278-53597 GCF_042750115.1 Streptomyces sp. NPDC059455 | reverse complement strand
CACCTGACCCGTGCGGCCGTCCCCGGGCCGGGGCCCGCCTCCTGGCACCGCCGCCGCGCGAGAGCGCGCCACCCGATACGCGAGCCTCACCGCGACCGAGGATGAACGAGACATGCCTGACGCCCGGACCACCCGGCTCCCCCTGACCGCCGCCCAGTCGGGAATGTGGTACGCCCAGCGGCTGGACCCCGACAACCCGATCTACAACGGTGCCCAGTACCTGGAGATCCAGGGACTGCTCGACCCCGACCTCCTGGAGGAGGCGCTGCGCCGGGTCGTCCGGGAGACCGACGCGCTGCGCACCCGCTTCGTCGAGGACGCCGAGGGCGTATGGCAGGTGGTCGACCCGGACGGCACGGGCACGGTGCGGTACCTCGACGTCAGCCATGAGGACGATCCCCAGGCCGCGGCCGAGGCGTGGATGCGCGCCGACTTCCGGCGCCCGCTGAACCTCCTCGACGACGAGCTGGTCCTCTTCGCCGTCCTCGAGACCGCCCCCGACCGCTTCCTGTGGTACCTGCGCTGCCACCACATCGTGCTGGACGGCTTCAGCGGCGCCCTGGTCACCCGGCGGGTCGCCGAGATCTACACCGCCCTGGCGGCCGGCACCCCGGTACCCGGGAGCGAGTTCGCCCCGCTCGCGGAGCTGGTGGCCGCCGATGAGCGCTACCGCGCCTCGGAGGACTTCGCCAAGGACAAGGCGCACTGGAACACCCTGCTCGCCGACCGCCCCAGGCCGCCCAGCCTGACGGCCGCGGACCCCACCATGCCCACCCGCCTGCGGCGCGGCACCACCTGGCTCTCCCGGGAGTCCACCCGCGCGCTGCGGGCGGCCGGGGACCGGGCCGGGGTCCCCTGGCCGCCCGTGGTGACGGCGGTCCTCGCCGCCTATCTGCAGAGCCTCGGCGGAGGCGAGGACATCGTCGTCGGACTGCCCGTGACCGGCAGGCTCGGCAAGATCGCCCGCGCCACCCCGGGCATGGTCTCCAACGTCCTGCCGCTGCGGCTGTCCGTACGGCCCGAGTCCACCTTCGACGCCCTGCTCACCCAGGTCGCCGGGGCGATGCGGCGGGTGCTGCGGCACCAGCGCTACCGCTACGAGGACCTGCGCCGCGACCTCGGCCTGCTCGGCGGCGACCAGCGCCTGGTCGGACCGCAGATCAACATCATGATGTTCGGCCACGGGCTGACCTTCGGCGAGCTGCCCGCGACCCCGCACACCCTCAACCTCGGCCCGGTGGACGACCTGTCGGTCGTGGTCCACGACCTGGGGGAGGGCCAGGGGCTGCGCATCGACTTCGAGGGCAACCCCGAGCTGTACGGCGAGGACGATCTCGCCCTCCACCAGCGCCGGTTCGTCCGGCTGATGGAGTCCCTCGCGGACGCGGGCCCGGACCGCGCCCTCGGCACCGTGGACATCCTCCTGCCCGAGGAGCGGGCCCGGCTGCTGCCGCCGGGGGACGCCGCCCCGGCCGCGCGCCCGGACACCACCCTCACCGAGCTGTTCGAGGCGCGGGCGCGGGAGTCCGCCGGGAGCGTGGCGGTGGTGTGCGGCCAGGAGTCCCTGACATACGGGGAGTTGAACGCGCGGGCGAATCGGCTGGCGCGGCTGCTGGTGGCGCGGGGCGTGGGCGTCGAGGACCGGGTGGGGCTGGTGCTGCCCCGGTCGGCGGATCTGGTGGTTGCCGTTCTCGCGGTGCTGAAGGCGGGGGCGGTGTATGTGCCGGTGGATCCGGGTTATCCGGCGGACCGGGTGGCGTATGTGTGGGAGGACGCCGGTCCGTCGCTGGTGGTGACGGTGGCGGGTGCGGGGGTCGGGGTGCCGGCGGGGGTTCCGCTGGTGGTGCTCGACGACGCCGGGGTCACGGCCGAGTTGGCGGGGCTGGACGGGTCGGATGTCGGCATCCGGACGTCACCGGACGCGGCCGCGTACATCATCTACACCTCCGGATCCACGGGACGGCCCAAGGGCGTCGTGGTGCCGCACGGAAATGTGGTGCGGCTGTTCGAGGCCACGGATCGCTGGTTCGGCTTTGGCCCGGACGATGTGTGGACCCTGTTCCACTCCTTCGCCTTTGATTTCTCGGTGTGGGAGTTGTGGGGTGCGCTGCTGCGGGGCGGGCGGCTGGTGGTGGTGCCGTTCGAGGTGAGCCGTTCACCGGGGGAGTTCCTGCGGTTGCTGGTGGATGAGGGCGTGACGGTGCTGAATCAGACGCCGTCGGCCTTTTACCAGCTGATGCAGGCCGATCGTGAGGCCCCGGATATGGGTGCCCGGTTGGGGCTGCGGTGGGTGGTGTTCGGTGGCGAGGCGCTGGATGTCTGGCGGCTGGAGGAGTGGTTCGACCGGCATGGGGATTCCGGTCCGGTGCTGGTGAACATGTATGGAATCACCGAGACCACCGTCCACGTCAGTTATGCGGCGCTGGATTCCCGGATCGCGACATCCGGAGCGGGAAGCGTCATCGGCGTCGGAATTCCCGACCTCCGGGTCTATGTCCTCGACAGCGGTCTGCGTCCGGTGCCCGCCGGGGTGGCGGGGGAGATGTATGTCGGGGGCGCGGGTGTGGCGCGCGGCTATTGGGCGCGTCCGGATTTGACGGCGGGGCGGTTCGTGGCCGATCCGTTCGGTCCGGCGGGCAGCCGGATGTATCGGTCGGGGGATGTGGCGCGGTGGACCGATGAGGGCGTGCTGGAGTTCGTGGGGCGGGCCGATGACCAGGTGAAGGTGCGGGGGTTCCGGATCGAGCTGGGCGAGATCGAGTCCGTCCTGGGGGAGTGCCCGGGGGTCGGTCAGGCGGTCGTGGTGGTCCGTGAGGACCGCCCCGGGGACAAGCGCCTGGTCGCCTATGTGGTTCCGGACGCGGGTGCCGAGGTGGAGGCGAAGGATCTGCGCGCGCGTGCGGCGGGGATGCTGCCCGAGCACATGGTGCCGTCGGCGTTCGTGGTGCTGGAGCGGTTGCCGTTGACGGTGAACGGCAAGCTGGACCGTAAGGCGCTGCCCGCGCCGGAGTCTCCGGTGAGCGCGGGTGGGCGGGCGCCGCGTACGCCGCGCGAGGAGATCCTGTGCGGTCTGTTCGCGGAGATCCTGGACGCTCCCCGCGTCGGCGTGGACGACAACTTCTTCGACCTCGGCGGACAGTCGCTGCTGGCCACCCGGCTGCTCAAGCGCGTCCACGCCACGTTCGGCGTCGAACTCACCATCCGCAGCCTCTTCGAGGCCCCGACCCCCGCCGAACTCGCCGTCCACCTGGACGACGACGACCGGGGACAGCCGCTGGACGTGCTGCTGCCGCTGCGGCCGCACGGCACCCGTCCCCCGGTCTTCTGCGTCCACCCGGCGGGCGGCCTCAGCTGGTGCTACTCCGGGCTGATCAAGCACCTGGGCCAGGATTACCCCGTCTACGGCCTCCAGGCGCGCGGCCTCGACGACGACGGCGAGCGACTGCCCTCGACCATCGCCGAGATGGCCGACGACTATGTGCGGCAGATCCGCACCGTCCAGCCCACCGGCCCCTACCGGCTGGTCGGCTACTCGGCCGGCGGGGTCATCGCCCACGCCATGGCCGCCCGCCTGGAGGCGCTGGGCGAGGAGACCGATCTGCTGGGTGTGCTGGACACCTACCCGAACCAGAAGATGCCGCCCATCGACGAACAGGACGTGCTGGCCGACCTGTTGCGGTGGGTCGGCTACGACCGCCGCTACCTCGGAAGCGGACCGCTCACCCATGAGCGGGTGACCGAGGTGCTGCAGCGCCTCGGCAGCGCCATGGCCACCCTCGAGGGCCGCCACATCGAGGCCATCACCAGGATCTACGCCAACAACAGCGAGCTGTTCAACACCCATCAGGCCGACAAGTTCAGCGGAGACATCCTGCTGGTCGTGGCCACGCTCGACAAGATCGACATCTCCCCGACCCCGGCCACCTGGGGCCCCTATGTCGGCGGGCGGATCGAGACGAGGGAAGTCGACCGGCAGCACACGGACCTGATGAAGCCCGGTCCGCTGGCGGAGATCGGCCGCATTCTGGCCGCGAAACTCGAGGAAATGGACGGCCCCGGACCGGACGCTCACGGTGCGGCGGCCAGTAGACCCGTAACTTCATAAGGAGCAGACACGCGATGACGACCAGTGATGCCGTGCGTCCCCCACAGGCCGCCGAAGCGAACGCGCACTTCTTCGAATGGCTGGCGAAGATGCGGCGAGAAGAGCCGGTCAGCTACAACGAGCAGACCTTCCAGTGGTCGGTGTTCCGGCATGAGGATGTCACCCACATCATGTCCAACACCGATGTCTTCGTTAACGACATGTCCGACATCACGCCGCCCCAGGAGGACTACGACGTCTTCTTCAAGGGGAACATCGCCGCGATGGACGAGCCCCGGCACCGGAAATTCCGGATGCTGGTCAGCAAGGCGTTCAGCGCCCGCTACATAGCCGGCCTGGAGCCGAAGCTGCTCCAGATCGCCACCGGGCTGCTGGACGCGGTGGGCGACAAGGAGCACTTCGACATCGCGGCGGACTTCGCCTTCCCGTTCCCCGTGGCCGTCATCGCCGATATCCTCGGCGCCCCCCGCGAGGACGCCCACCTCTTCGCGGAATGGGCCAATCTGCTGCACGCCAGCAATCAGGG
Organism: Streptomyces sp. NPDC059455; assembly: GCF_042750115.1. NCBI lineage: Bacteria > Bacillati > Actinomycetota > Actinomycetes > Kitasatosporales > Streptomycetaceae > Streptomyces > Streptomyces sp. NPDC059455. The sequence goes on along the minus strand of NZ_JBHYVB010000063.1, from coordinate 48,966 downwards.
CGTCGAGGGGCACCGGGCGACGGCGATGCGGCTGAAGTCCCTCAACACCTATATGTTCGAGCAGATCCGCAGGCGCCGCGCCGAGCCGCGGGACGACCTGATCACCACGCTCGTGCGGGCCGAGATGGACGGCCGGACGCTCGACGACGAGGAGATCGTGGGCTTCGCGGGCGTCCTGCTGATGGGCGGGATCACCACCACCGCGGCCCTGATCAGCAACATCGTCCTGACCTTCGACCGCTTCCCCGAGCTGTACGGCGAGGTGCGCGCCGACCGCTCCCTGGTGCCCCAGGCGATCGAGGAGGTCGTCCGCATCCGGCCCTCGTTCAGCAACTTCGTGCGGATGACGGCCGAGGACGTGGAGATCGGCGGGGAGATCATCCCGGCCGGGGAACTGGTCCATGTGTGGATCTCCTCCGCCAACCGCGACGTGAACGCCTTCGCGGACCCCGACCGGTTCGACATCCACCGGGAGAACAACCGCCACGTCGGCTTCGGCCAGGGCATCCACTACTGCATCGGCGCCCCGCTCGCCCGCCTGGAGAGCAGGATCGCCTTCAACCTGCTGCTGGACCGCTACCGCTCCATCCAGGTGGTGCCGGACGCGGACATCGAGTTCCTCGACACCTCGGACATGATCGGCGCCTCGCGGCTCCCCGTCGTCGTCACCAGAGACTGACCCGGAGCGTGCCATGGATCCGAGTGACAGACCTATCGCCCATATCGCGTTCTTCAACATCCCGGCCCACGGCCATGTGAACCCCACGCTCGGCACGGTGGCCGAGCTGGTGCGCCGCGGGCACCGGGTGAGCTATGCCGTGCCCGCCGAGTTCGGCCCGCAGGTGCGCGCCACCGGCGCCGCCCTGGTGCCGTACGAGACGACACTGCCCGCCTCCGACCGGGTCGAGGACTGGCCCTCCGATGACCCGGTCGCCATGTCCCGCCTCGCCCTCGACGAGGCGATCGCCATCCTCCCCGGGCAGCTGCGGGCGTTCGAGGAGGACCGGCCCGACCTGGTGCTGCACGACTTCGGCGCGCTCACCGGCCGGCTGCTGGCCCACCGCTGGCAGGTCCCGGTCATCTGCCTGGCCTCCACCCATGTGTCCACGGCGAACGCCGAGGAGCGCCGGGCCCGCCAGGAGATGTTCGACGAGTTCTTCGCCGACGATCCGCGCTGGTCGGAGTACCGCCGGGAGTTCCGCACGTTCCTGGACAAGGCCGGTATCGCCCTGTCCATCGACGACTACACCGGGCTGCCCGAACGCTGTCTGGTGCCGATGCCCCGGGAGTTCCAGATCGACGGGGACGCCGTGGACGGGCGCTACGCCTTCGTCGGCCCCTGCGTCGGGGACCGGGGGCACCAGGGCGAGTGGCGGGCCCCCGTGGACGACCGGCCGGTGCTGCTGGTGGCCCTGGGGTCCGCGGGCAGCGGTCAGCCGGCCTTCTACCGGGAGGTGGTGGCGGCCTTCACCGGCACGCCCTGGCATGTGGTGCTGGCCACCGGCACCCTCGACCCCGCGCTGCTCGGCCCGCTGCCGCCCAATGTCGAACAGCGCCGCTCGGTACCCCAGCTGGCGGTGCTGGAGCGGGCCTCGGCCTTCATCACCCACGGGGGTATGGGCTCGGTGCTCGAGGCCATGCACCACGGGGTCCCCATGGTCACCGTCCCGCAGGTCAACGACCAGCACATCAACGCCGAGCGTGTCGTGGAACTGGGGCTCGGGCGGCACGTCCCGCTGGACAAGGCGACCGCCGCGCGGCTGCGCGACGCCGTGTCCTTCGTCGCGTCCGACCCCGGGATCGCGGCCCGGACCGCCGCCACGCGGAAGCGGATGCGGCAGCTCAACGGCGCGGTGACCTCGGCCGATCTGATCGAATTCGTGCTCCACGGCCGGCGGGAGCACTGGCAGGATCATGTCGCCCGCCTGGAACACCGCCCCGGCCCTGGCGATGCTGGCCACGCCGTGAACGGCACGACGGTCGGCTGAAGGCATGGACATCATGACGCGAGAAGACCCACCGGTACTCAACTCCCCTCATCTGCTCATCGAGAGCCGTGGCCCCTGGGCGGGCGCCGCCTGTGGCGCGTTCGTCCGGGACGCCCGCACCCTGGCCCTCTCCGGCCACCCGGTGCAGCTGGTGCTGGTGCAGGACGCCGTCACCGCCGCCGTGCGCGAGCCGGAGGAGGACTCGGTGGAGGTGCGGGCCCTGGCCGAGGCGGGCGGCGAGGTGTGGGTGGACGACTTCTCCCTCGCCCAGCGCGGTCTGCCCGCGGACCGGCTCATCCCCGAGGCACGGGTGGTGGGCATGCCGGAGGTCTCCGCCCGCGTGCTCGCCCCCGGCGTCCGGGTGGTGTGGCACTGAGATGGCCAGGACCACGACGGTTCCCCGCTCGGACGTGCTGCTGACGGTCATGGGCGCGCCGTACGAGAACGACCTGCTCACCAGCGTGCTGCGGCTGGCGCAGGCCATGCTGGAGGACGGGGCCACGGTGCAGATCTGGGCGTGCGGCTACGCCACCATGCTCACCCAGCGGGGGCTGGGCGACAGCAAACCCCGCAATCTCGCCGCATGGTCCGTGGACTACCCGTCCACCAGCCTGCTGGTGCGGGAGCTGCTCACCGCCTTCCCCGGCCGGCTGCGCTGGTACGCCTGCCGGTTCTGCAGCGACGACCGAGGCGCGGTGGACCACATCCCGGAGGTCCCGGTGCGGGCCCCGGCGCGGTTCGCCGAGCATGTGGCCGCCGCGGACAAGACGCTCTACCTGGGGGTGATGTGACCGTGGCGGAGGAGGAGCGGCGCGCGCTGGCCATCGTGGAGCGCGCCTACCGGGGCGCGGTGGAGACTCAGTTCTCCGACGGCCTCTACTGCGCCTATCTGTTCCACCGCCACCTGGGCGGCCTGGACGTCCTGCTGCGCGGCCCGGCGGTCGGCTACGCCGTCCGGGCCGCCCGGACGCCCGTACCGCGCCTGGGGAAGCGGGAGCTGACCCAGGTCAACACCCCGGGCGAGGGCCTGGACGTGCTGCTCGCGGCCGGGGTCGGCGTGTGGATCGAGGAGCAGGACCTGCGGGCGTACGGCCCGGACGCCACGTCCGGTCTGCTGCCCGGCGTACGCACGGTACCGGCCGGGGCCATGGCGGCCCGCTGGCCCGGCTACCGCGCGGTCTTCTATCTGTGAGCGGGCTCCCGGGGCGCGGCCGCCGGGACCCGCGTGGATTCCCCAAGGAGTGGATCGGTTGTGACGGCCATGGTTGCCGCGGTGCGCGGTCCCGTGATCTCGGGCTGGTCGGCGGTGTCGCCGTACGGGATCGGGCGCCACGCCTTCGTCGAGGGCCTGCGGTCCGGGCGGAGCACGGCGGTGGAACTCGACCCGGCCGAGTGGTCGGGCCCCGGTGAACGAGCCTGTCTGGTGCCGGGCTTCGTCCTCCGCGAGGTGCTGGGACGCAAGGGAACCCGGTCCATGGACCGGGTGACCGGACTGGCCGTCACGGCCGTGGACCGGCTGCTGCGGGAGGTCACGGACGGCGACCCCGGCCCCGCCTCGGGCGGGGACGACGTGGCGCTGGTGCTCGGCACCAACACCGGCAGCGCGCAGTCCATCATGGACCACACCCGCGACACCTTCCTGCAGGAGAAGCCCTTCTACGTCGACCCCTCGCAGTTCCCCAACACGGTGATGAACTGCGCCTCGGGGCAGTGCGCCATCCGGTACGGGCTGCGCGGGCCCAACGCCACCGTGGCCGCGGGCCGCGCCTCCGGGCTCCAGGCGCTGCACTACGGGCGGCGGCTGCTGACCTCGGGCCGGGCGGGCAGTGTGCTGGTCGGCGCGGTGGAGGAGCACTCGGCCGCCCGCGCCTGGCTGGAGCACCACACCCGGGGCGAGGACGAGCGGGCCGACGCCGTGGTGCTCGGCGAGGGCTGCGCCGTGCTGCGGCTGGTCCCCGCCGACGCGCCGGACGCGGCGGCGGGCCTGGCCGAAGTGGTGCTGGTGGAGTCGGGGGTGGCCGGCTCGGACGGGCCGGCGCCCGCGCTGACCCGGTGCGTGGAGCGGGCCCTGCGGCGTTCCGGGGTGACCCCGGCCGAGGTGTGGGCCGTCTCGCCCTCCGCCCCCGCCGGGACCGCCGGAGTGGCCGAACGGGGCGTGCTGGAGGCGCTGTTCGGCGCGGTGGAGCCCCGCTGGGTGCCGCACCCCGAGCCGATCGGGGACACCTCGGCCGCCGCGGCGGCCTTCCAGGTGGTCGCGGTCCTCGCCACCGCCGAGGACGCCCCGGACGCCTCCGGCAAGGTCGCGGTCATCACCTCGGTGGACCGCGACGGGGCCGTCGCCTGCGCGCTGCTGCGGCTGCGATGAAGGCGAAGGCGCAGGTGAGCGAAGGGAAGCGGCTCCGCGGCGCCGTACGGGCGAAAGGTGTGGGTGGCAGCTTCCGGTCACCGCCCGGGACCGCGGCCCCGATTGCTGCGACGGTTACGGCGATTGAGACAGAGATGGGATCCCCAGCATGACGAACCGGGATGATTGGGATGCGATAGTCGTCGGCTCCGGCATCGGCGGCCTGGTCTGCGCCGCCTATCTGGCGGTGACCGGACGGCGGGTCCTGGTGCTCGAGCAGCATGACGTCGCGGGCGGCAACAGCCATGTGTTCCGCCGTCGCCGGGCCTACGAGTTCGACGTCGGCGTCCACTACCTCGGCGACTGCGGACCCGGCGGGGTACTGCCCGCGATCCTCGGCGGCCTCGGCCTGGACAAGCGGATCACCTACCGCGAGATGGACCAGGACGGCTTCGACGAGATCGTGCTGCCGAGCACGTCGATGTTCATGCCCGCCGGCTGGGACCGCTACCGGCGGCGCCTGAAGGAGACGCTGCCGCGGGACGCCGAGGGCCTGGACACCTTCCTCGACATCTGCGAGGCCCTGGGCGCCGAGATGCGCTCGGCCCTGCTGTCCGGGGAGGAGCTGACCGTCGCCGACCTCGTCGCGCGCACGCCCGTCACCCTCAAGTGGGGCCGCCATCCGCTGTCCAGGCTCTTCGACCACTGCGGACTCTCCGCGCGGGCCAGGACCGTGCTGGCCGCCCAGTCGCCCAACTACGGCATGGGGCCCGACCAGGCGACCGTCTCGATGCACGCGACCGTCACCGACCACTATGTGCGCGGCGCCTACTACCCCGAGGGCGGCGGCCAGATGCTGGCCGCGGGCCTGGTGGAGTCCCTGGAGGCGCACGGCGGGACCCTGCTCACCCGGGCCCATGTGACCCGTGTCCTCGTCGACGGCGGCAAGGTCACCGGGGTGGGGCTGGCCGACGGGCGCAGCTTCTCCGCCCCGCTGGTGGTCTCCAACGCCGACTACCGCCGTACCGTGCTGGACCTGGTGGGCGCCGAGCACTTCCCCGCCAAGCTGGTGACCAAGACCCGCGAGGCGGCCATGGGGCTGCCGTTCGCCACGCTGTACGTCGCCCTGGACCGGCCGCTGCCCGAGCGCCGCAACGCCAATCTGTGGTGGTACGCGGACGACGACATCGACACCTACTACCGGCGGCTCGCCGAGGGCGACATCGACCCGGTCTCCTTCCTCTTCCTGTCCTTCGCCTCGCGGAAGGACCCCGAGGGGCGCGCCGTGTGCCCGCCGGGCCACAGCAACTTCCAGGTGATGACGCTCTGTCCGCCCGAGTACGACCGCTGGGGCGTGACCACCGGGCCCGCCGACGGCACCCGCTACCGCCGTAACGGCGCCTATCGGAAGAGCAAGGAAGAGTTCACCGAGGCCATGCTGACCGCCGCCGAGCGGGCGATCGGCCCCTTCCGGGACCACATCACCCACCTCGAGGCGGCCACCCCGCTGACCCATGAGCGCTACACCCTGTCCACCGGGGGCACCCCCTTCGGCCTCGCGGACTGGGGCGGCGTCGGCGCACGCCCCGACACCCGCACCCAGGTCGAGGGGTTGCACGTGGTGGGCGCCAACACCCGCTACGGCAGCGGCATCACCGGTGTCGCCGTCGGCGGCATCGCCTGCGCCTCGGCCATCGTCGGCCGCCGGCTGATGCACGAGGTGCACGACGGTGCCGTGCTGGGCGATACGGACCTGCTGCCCGACCGCGACGAGCGCTGGGATCCGCTCGCCGTCTCCCGGGGAACCGGCCGCCGAAATGCCCGCGGTCTCGCGGGCATCGACCGATGACGGCGGCGCCCCGATCACGCACCCACCGGCGACCTTTCCAGGAGAGAACATGGACGTGGCGATCGAGGCCGAGGGCCTGAGCAAACGGTATGGCGACAACGAGGTGCTGAAGGGCGTCGACCTCACGGTGCCCGCCGGGTCCGTGCTCGGCCTCCTCGGACCCAACGGAGCCGGGAAGACCACCACCGTACGGATCCTGGCCACCCTCCTGCCGCCCGACGGCGGCCGGGCGATGGTGGCCGGCCACGACATCGTCAAGGCGCCCCTGGACGTCCGCCGGCGCATCGGCCTGGCCGGACAGTACGCGGCCGTGGACGAGCGGCTGACCGGCCGGGAGAACCTCGTCCTCATCGGCAGGCTCTACCGCATGGGCCGCGCCAGCGCCAAGCGGCGGGCGGAGGAACTGCTGGAGCGCTTCGACCTCACCGGCGCCGCCGACCGGGAGACCAAGACCTACTCGGGCGGTATGCGGCGCCGGCTGGACCTGGCCGCGAGCCTGCTGGCCGACCCGAACGTGCTGTTCCTGGACGAGCCGACCACCGGCCTGGACCTCACCAGCCGGATGACCCTGTGGTCCATGGTCCGCGAGCAGGTCGACGCGGGCGTCACCGTCCTGCTGACCACCCAGTACCTGGAGGAGGCGGACCAGCTCGCCGACCGCATCGCGGTCATCGACAAGGGGATGCTCATCGCCGACGGCACCCCGGACGAGCTCAAGCGCAAGGTCGGCGGGGAGCGCCTCGAGGTCAGCCTCGCCGACCCGGCCACGGTCCCGGAGGTCACCGCGCTGCTGGAGCGCGTCGCGGTCGGCGAGCCCGTGGTCGGGGACCAGGGCCGCAGCGTGTCGGTGCCGGTGGGCTCCGGTATCGACTCCATCGCCGACGCGGCGACCGCGCTGCGCGGCAAGGGAATCGAGGTGACGGACTTCGCCATGCGCAGGCCGTCCATGGACGACGTGTTCCTCGCGCTGACCGGGCGCAGCAGCGCCGGGGAGTCCGACGAGGACGAGGGGAAGACGGCAGCATGAAGGAACTGGCAACCGACACCTGGATCCTGGCCGGGCGTCATATGAAGCACATCGCCCGCGTGCCCGAGAAGCTGATCGGGGTGACCATCGCGCCCGTCGTGATGGTGCTGATCTTCGGCTATCTCTTCGGCAGCGCGATGTCGGTGCCCGGCGGCAACTACCGCGAGTACATCATGGCGGGCATCTTCACCCAGGTGATGTTCTCCGCGGTGGGCACCAGCGCCGCCGGTGTCGCGGACGACCTCAAGAACGGTCTGGTGGACCGCTTCCGGTCGCTGCCGATGTCCCGCTACGCGGTGCTGCTCGGCCGGACCGTCTCGGACATGGCGATGACGGCGCTCAGCTGCCTGGTGATGGCGCTGGTCGGCCTGCTCATCGGCTGGAAGGCGCACCACGGCGTGGTGAAGACCGCCGCGGGCTTCGGCCTGCTGCTCCTCCTCGGCTTCACCATGTGCTGGATCGGCGCGCTGATCGGCCTGGTGGTGCGCAGCCCGGAGGCGGTGAACACCATCTCCTCGCTGATGGTCCTGCCGTTCGCGCTGCTGTCCAACTCCTTCGTACCGCTGGACGGGCTGCCGCGCTGGATGCAGATCATCGGTGAGTGGAACCCCATCAGCTCCGTGGTGAGCGCCTGCCGGGACCTGTGGGGCAACCCCTCCACGGTGGTGAGCGACGCCCTGCCGGCCCAGCATCCGCTGGCCGCGGGCTGTCTGATCCTGAGCTGTCTGCTGATCGTGGTGGCCCCGATGGCCGCCCGCGCCTACCACCGGGCCGCCGCACGCTGAACCCGAAGGACCCCTAAGGACCCCGCGCTGTGATGAAGCTGGCCCAGTTCCTCCTGGCCCTCCTGGTGATGAGCGCGTTCATCATGGCGTTCGTGTTCAGCGCCCGGAGGCTGCTGGGCCTGCGCATCGGGATCGTACGGTCCCTGCTGGCCGGGCTGGTCAGCGTGGTCGGCCTGGCCGTCTTCAGCCTGCTGATGCAGCGCCCCGAGCAGCGCGGCATCCTCACCGGGGTGCAGTTCGGCTCCACGCTGGTGGTGACCACCGGCTTCCTGGCCGTCCTCGAAGTGGTCGCGCCCAGCGGCACGCTGGGCGGGCCGCGCGGCTGGGTGCGCTCGGTGCGGTCCCGGGTGGCCCGCACCCGCCGCTACTGGCACATCGTGTCCATCGCGATGCGGCACGGGCTGCGCCCCGGCCGGTACGGCGCGGTCCCCACCGTGGGCCGGGGGCCGGGGTCCGGCCGGATGGCCAGGCCGCTGCGGCTGGCACTGGAGGAGGGCGGCGCCACCTTCGTGAAGCTGGGCCAGGTGCTGTCCACCCGCCGGGACCTGCTCCCGCCCGCGTTCATCGCCGAGCTGGGGCGGCTGCACCACCAGGTCTCCCCGGAGCCCTGGCAGGTGGTGGGTCAGGCCCTGGAGCGGGAGCTGGGCGTGCCATTGGCGGAGGCCTTCGCCCACTTCGACCACGAGCCGCTGGCGGCGGCGTCCATCGCGCAGGTCCACGCGGCCCGGCTGCACTCGGGCGAGGAGGTCGTGGTCAAGGTGCGCCGCCCGGGGGTCCGGGAGGTCGCCGAATGCGACCTCCAGATCATCCTGCGGTTCGCCAGGACGCTGGAGCGGCGGGCCGGCTGGGCCCGCGCGCTGGGAGTGGTGGACCTGGCCGACGGATTCGCCACCTCGGTCCGCGAGGAGCTGGACTTCCGCATCGAGGCGGCCAATATCGCCACCGTGAGCGCGGCCTGGAGCCGGCGCTCGGAGGGCACCGGCATCCGGCTGCCGAGGGTGTACGAGGAGTGGTCGGGCGAGCAGGTGCTGGTCATGGAGCGGCTCTCCGGCACCCCCATCGGCTCGGCCGCCGCGGTCCTGAAGGGCACCGCGGAGGAACGCCTGGCGCTGGCCAGGAAGGTGATGGTCAACATGTTCCACCAGGTGATGACCGACGGCACCTTCCACGCCGACCCCCACCCCGGGAACATCCTGCTGCTGGACGACGGCGCCATCGGGGTGATCGACTTCGGCTCGGTCGGCCGGGTCGACGCCCAGGTCCGCTCCGGTCTGCGGTCCCTGCTCTTCTCGCTCAACAGCCAGGATCCGGCCGCCCTCTGTGACGCGCTGCTGGAAGTGGTCACCCGGCCCGAGGAGATCGACGAGCAGCGGCTCCAGCGGGAGCTCGGCCGCTTCCTGTCCCGCTACTTCGCCCCCGGCTCCACGCCCAGCGTGCAGATCTTCACCGACCTCTTCCGGCTGGTCCAGCGGCACGGGCTGACCATCCCGCCCGAGGTCGCGGCCGTCTTCCGGGCCCTGGGCACCCTCGAGGGCACCCTGATGCTCATCGCCCCGGGCTTCGTCATGGTGGAGGAGGCCCGGACCTTCGCCGACGGGGGCGTCGCCCACCTCGGCGGCGGACCCCTGGGGCCGCGGATCAGCCCGACCCATGTGTTTGCGGCCGGGGAGCGGAGGCGCAGACAGCCGCGGCGGC
>NZ_JBHYVB010000063.1:31277-39268 GCF_042750115.1 Streptomyces sp. NPDC059455 | reverse complement strand
CCCAACTCAGCACCCCCCCCGCGCCATCAGGCTCGGCGGACGCGCCCACGACCCCCCCGGGGCGGACCCCCCCCCCCCCCCCCCGCGAACCGCTGGGCCAGCTGATCAGCCCGACCGATGTGATGGCGGCCTGGGAGCTGCTGCGCAGACTGCCGCGGCGGCTGGACCGGGTCACCAGCGCGCTCGAACAGGGCCGCCTCGGCGTCGGGGTACGGCTCTTCGCCAACGCCCGCGACCGTACGTACATCAGGTCGCTGGTGCACGAGATCCTGCTGACCTTCATCGCCGCCACGAGCGGGGTCATGTCGGTGATCCTGCTCAGTATCGACGGCGGACCGGTGGTCGTTCCCGGAATTGGACTCTTCCAATTGCTCGGCTATCACCTGCTGGTGATCTCCGGAGTGATCGGCCTGAAGGTGCTTTTCCTCATTTCGCGTGGCGGCGGGCGGAACTGATACGGCATTGAAGAGCCAGGGAATGGTCATGGAATGACCGTCCGGAATTGTTACCGGACGGTATTCCGTGATATTGGCAGCATGGTGATATCGGCCTTGAGGGGCCCGGTGCCCCTGGCTATACAGGAGCCATCCACCGCTGAAAAGGATGGACATGACTTCTGTCGGCCATGACCCCGAAAAGCTGATGTCCCTGCCGGCCCTGCTCGCCCGGCGCGCCGCCGAGAATCCGGACGACCTCGCCTACTGCTATCTCCGCAATGGCGAGGACCCGGACGACCGGGTCACCTACGCGGAACTCCTGCGCCAGGCCCTGGGCCGCGCGGCCGAACTCCGCTGTCGGGACAGCCGAGGCCGCAGCGCCGTACTGCTGTACCCCACCGGCCTCGAATTCGTCCGCGCCTGGCTCGGATGCGCCGCCGCCGGGGTCATGGGAGCGCCCGTGCAGGTGCCCAGGAACGGCCAGGCGCTGCGCCGGCTGCGCTCCGTGGCCGACGACTCGGGCACCACCCTGGTCCTCACCACGGCCGAGACCCGCGACCGGCTGCTGGCCGACTTCCCCCGAGCCCCCGAGCTGCGCGGTCTGGAACTGCTGGCCACCGACGAATGGCCCGGTACGGCGACGGCCGGGGAGCCCCTGCCCGCCGCCGGACTCGACGACGTGGCGCTGCTCCAGTACACCTCCGGCTCCACCGGCACGCCCAAGGGCGTGATGGTCACCCACCGCAACTTCTGGCACAACGCCGCCGAGACCGACGCCCTGTGGCCCACCAAGGGCGGCACCGTGGTCTCCTGGCTCCCGCTCTTCCACGACATGGGGCTGCTGTTCGGCGTCGTCCTGCCGCTGTGGGCCGGGATCCCCTCCTACCTCATGGGCCCCGAGGCGTTCGTACGCCGCCCGGCCCGCTGGCTGGAGGCCCTCTCCCGGTTCGGCGGCACTCACGCCGCGGCCCCCAACTTCGCCTACGACCTGTGCGTACGGGAGGCACGCCCCGCGCCGGGCACCGACCTGTCCGCCTGGCGGGCGGCCGTCAACGGCGCCGAGCCGGTCCGGCTCCACACCGTCCGGGCGTTCACCGAGGCGTTCATCTCGTACGGCCTGGACCCCCAGGCCGTCTCGCCGGGCTACGGACTCGCCGAACACACCCTCAAGATCAGCGGCAGTGGTCCCGGCGAACCGCCGCGCGCCCTCACCCTGTCGCCCACCGACCTCGGCCAGGGGCGGGTCACGGAGACCACGGACGCCGACGCGATCCCCGTGGTCAGCTGCGGCCGCACCATCGGCGACACCCGTGTGCGCATCGTGGACCCCGCCACCCGGCGCGCGGCCGGACCCGACCGGGTGGGCGAGATCTGGGCCACCGGCCCCTGTGTGGCGGCCGGTTACGCGGGCCGCGAGCGGGAGAGCGAGGAGACCTTCCGGGCCCGGATCGCCGACGACGCCGACGCCGGGGCGTTCCTGCGCACCGGCGACATCGGCTTCGTCCGCGACGGCGAGCTCTATGTCACCGGACGGCTCAAGGACCTCCTCGTGGTCAAGGGCCGCAACCACTACCCGCAGGACCTGGAGTACTCCGCCGAGCGCAGCCACCCCGCGCTGCGCCCCGCCTCCGCCGCCGCCTTCGCGGTGGACCGGGGCGACCGCGAGGCCCTGGTCGTGGTGATCGAGGCGGACGGCCGGGCGCTGCGCGCGGCCGGCCACGACGTGCTGGTCAGCGCCGTGCGCGAGCGGGTCCGCAGCGACCACCGGCTGGAGGCCGAGGACGTCGTCGTCATCCGCCGCGGCACCCTGCCCAAGACGACGAGCGGCAAGGTGCGCCGGGGCACCTGCCGCCAGCAGTACGTGGACGGCACCCTGGTACGGGTCGGCGGAGGCCCGGCATGACCGGACGTCAGGGCGGGGCGGGCGCGCGCATCCTGGGCCTCGGCGGCTACCGTCCCGCCCGTACCGTGCCCAACGAGGAGCTGTGCGCGCGTCTGGACTCCTCCGACACCTGGATACGGCGCCGGTCGGGCATCGTCAGCCGGCGCTACGCCGGGCCGGACGAGACGGTGATCACCATGGCCGCGCACGCCGGGGGCAAGGCCCTGGCCGACGCGGGCGTGGCCCCCGCCGACGTCGACACCGTGCTGGTCGCCTCGATGTCCTACCTGTACCAGTCCCCGGCGGCGGCGCCCCAGGTGGCCACGGCCCTCGGCGCACGGTCCGCCGCCGCCTTCGATGTGCAGGTCGCCTGCGCGGGCTTCTGCTACGCCCTGGCCGTGGCGGACGGGCTCATCCGGGCGGGCACCTCCCGCCGGGTGCTGGTGATCGGCTCCGAGCGGATGACCGACATCGTGGACCCGTACGACCGGGGGGCCGCGTTCCTCTTCGCGGACGGCGCGGGCGCGGTGCTGGTCGGCCCCGCCGCCGAACCCGGTATCCACTCCGTGGCCTGGGGGTCCGACGGGGAGCAGCACGGCCTCATCGCCCACCAGGAGCCCTGGACCGCCGCCCGCGACGCGGACCACCCCTGGCCGTACATGCGGATGGCCGGGTCCGAGGTGTTCCGCTGGGCGATCAGGGAGGTGCCGCGCACGGCGGCCGCCGCCCTGAAACAGGCCGGTGTCACGGCGGACCAGCTGTCCGCCTTCGTTCCGCACCAGGCGAATCTGCGCATCACCGAGGCGGTGGCCAAGGCCCTGGACCTGCCGCCGCATGTCGTGGTCGCCGACGACATCACCTCCGCGGGCAACACCTCCGCCGCGTCCGTCCCGCTCGCCATGGAGGCCCTCAGGGACCGCGGGGCGCTGCCCTCGGGGGGACTGGCCCTGCTGGCGGGGTTCGGCGCGGGGCTGGCGCACGCCGCGCTGGTGGTCACTCTGCCGTGACGGGCCGTCCGGGCCGGGCCCTCCGGCCCAGCCACAGGGCGGTCAGGCCGTACAGGATCCCGCCGAGCACGAAGTAGGCGTCGACGCAGACGCCGGACCAGATGGTGTACGCCGACGGGTGGGCGTCGCCGGTGATCTGCTCGTACGTCAGACCGGTCAGGCCGTTCCGCGCCAGACCGGTGCCGCGCAGCGCCGTGTCCAGCAGCCCGGCGCCCCCGCGCACCGCCACCAGCGCGGCGCCGGTCCACAGGCAGAACAGCGCCGCCCACCGGGGGATCCGCCGCCCCCACGGCCGGGTCAGCGCCAGCGGCAGCACGATGCCCACCGCGAACATGCCGGTGATGACCGCGCCCTGGATCCGGTCGCTGGCGGTGGTGGCCTCCGGCACCACCTCGGGCGCGTCGCCGAGCCCGAACCGGCCCCCGGCGAACCAGTACACATGCATCGCGGTGAATACCACCGCCCAGACGAAGGCGGCCAGGGCGGCCCGGCGCGACTCCCGCGCCGGCCCCGCCCCGGCGGCCGTCCCCGACGCGGACACGCCTCAGGCCCGTGCGCGCCGCAGCACGCCCTCGATCGCGTCGGCCGCCGCGCGGGCGCCGCCCTCCGCGAGGATCTCCGCGCGCAGCTCCGCCAGCCGCCGGGCCACCTCGGGGTCGGCGGACACCCGCTCCACCGCCTCCCGCAGCTCCTCGCCGGTGACGCCTTCGAAGGGCGTCCGTACGCCGATGCCCAGCCCTTCGATCACCCGGGCGTTCTCCATCTGGTCGAACCCCATGGGCACGGCCACCATGGGAACCCCGTACTGGATCGCCTCCAAGGTGGAACCCATACCCGCGTGGGTGATGAACACCGCCGCCTCGGCCAGCACCTGGAGCTGTGGCGCCTCGGGGATGAGCTCCAGGTGCGGGGGCAGCGGCCCGAAGTCCGCCGGGTCCAGATGCCTGCCGATCGACATCACCACATGCCACGGCCCGTCCGCGAACGCCTCCGCGCACTCGAAGAAGACCCGCTGCACCGCGGGCACCTCGGGCGCGACCGAGCCGAAGGCGATCAGCAGCACCGGACGGCCGTCCGCGGGCGGCTTCCAGGGGGCCCGGTGGTCCTGGCCGCGCACCACGGGGCCCACGAACGTGTAGGCGTCGCCGAGTTCGCCGGCGTCGGCCTGGAACGCCCGCGGGATGGTGACCACATAGTGGTCGGCCCAGCCGACGTAGAGGAACTCCTCGATGGTCAGGTCCATCCCGCCCTCGTCCAGGAAGTGCTGGAACTCCTCCCGGTAGGCCAGCCACGCCGGGTCGTCCGCCACCGAGGCGTAGAACGGCGCCAGATCCCGCTCGTAGGTGTTGCTGGACACCCGGGTCGGCGAGAGCCGCACCGCCGGGACGCCCCAGCGCTTGGCCAGGATCTGGGCCGACAGCGCGGCGTAGTCGTAGAGGACCAGGTCGGGGCGGTCGTCCTCGAACGCGGCGAGCTGCTGCGGCAGCACCGCGACCGCCTCCCGCAGGAAGAGCGAGGACATCGCGATCACATCGGTGATGGGGAACCGCTCACCGCGGCCCGCGTCCGGGAAGGTCGTCTTGTACAGGACCGGCTCGGCCCCGGTGGCCCGCACCGCCTCGGCGTGCCCCTCGTCGATGGAGAAGCTGACCCGGTGGCCCCGCTTGACCAATTCCACGCAGAGCGCGAGATTCGGATTCACATGACCGTCCGCCGGGATGTTGAACATCGCGATGTGCAGCGGTCGCGCATTCTCCGGAATTCCCTCCGGAAGGCCCGGACGAGAGACGCTCACGGATAACTCCTCTTCCGCCATCCGGACGCCTCAGATGGCCGGTTGACGTCATGTGGTGAATTCGATGCTAGGAAGGCCGGGCAGAGCGGTCGAGCGCGCAGTCAGCTTCCTGCCAAGGGTTCTGGACATCCCTTGCGGCCCTGTCTGCTTCGCCCTTGTCTGAGACCTGCGTCACGCTGTCCGAAATGCAGTCCGGGCGGCCTGATCCACCTCAGGAGGGGCTGATTGAGATGATTTCCCAAAAGATACTCGATAGTAAGAGCGAATGGCGTTCCGGGCCGGGGGGCGACCCGGAACGGCGGGCCCGGGAGGAGCGCGACCGGGAGCTGGCCGCCGTGGTGCTCGCCGCGGGGAACGGGGAGCGCATGGGACCCGGCCCCCAGAAGGTGCTGCGCGAGGTCGGCGGCCGGGCCATGCTCGGCCATGTCCTCGACGCCGTCGCCGAACTCGCGCCACGGCACACGGTCGTGGTCACCGGACACCGGCGCGCGGACGTCGAGGCCTACCTCGCCGCCCACTTCGCCGACGCCGATCCCGCGCCGGAGACCGCCGTCCAGGAGCACCAGGGCGGCTACGGCCACGCCCTGCTCGCCGCCGTGCACCGGCTCCCGGACTTCACCGGGACCATCCTGGTCAGCTGCGGGGACGCGCCGCTGCTCACCGGGGACACCCTCGCCCGGCTGGTGGCCGAGCACGAGAAGGCGGGCAACGCCATGACCCTGCTGTCCGGCCACCTGCCGGACTCGGTCGGCTACAGCCTGGTGCTGCGGTCCGAGGTGGGCGAGTACGAGGCCCTGCTGCCGCCGGACCGGGGCGACCGCCGCGGGCCCGGCGACGGCCCGGTCGGCGCCCGGCTGCGCGAGGTGGGCGCCGGGGTCTACGCGTTCGACGCCACCGCCCTGCGCGCCGCCTTCGACGATCTGCTGGCGGGCGGGCACACCACCGGCGAGTACCTGGCCACCGTGCTGGACCACTTCACCGCGCACGACCTGCGCGTCGGCATCACGGTCGCGGAGGACCCGGACGACATCCTGGGCGCCAACGACCAGATCCAGCTGGCCCGGGTGCGGGCCGTTCTGCGCGACCGGATCAACCGCTGGTGGCTGGCGGCCGGGGTCGACATCGCCGACCCGGGGACGGCCTGGATCGATGTCGGCGCCAGGCTGGCCGCCGGGGCGATCGTGTTGCCCAACACCCGTGTCCTCGGCTCCAGTTCGGTGGCGTCCGGCGCGGTGATCGGCCCGGACACCGAGGTGCGGGACTCCGCCGTGGGCGAGGGGGCGCTGGTGGAGCGGTCCACCGTGAGCGCCTCGGACCTCGGCGCGGGCGCCCGGGTGCGGGCCTACTCGACCGTGTCCACGTCCGAGATCGGCGCCGGTGCCGAGGTCACCGGCTCGGTGCTGGACCAGGCGGCCCTGGGCCCGTCGGCGCAGGTCGGTCCGTACGCGTATGTGCGGCCCGACACCCGGCTCGACAAGGGCGCCAAGGTGGGCACATTCGTGGAGATCAAGAACTCCACGCTCGGCGCCGGGGCCAAGGTCCCGCATCTGTCGTACATCGGTGACGCGGACATCGGCGAGGGCAGCAACATCGGCGGCCTGTCCGGCTTCGCCAACTACGACGGCCGCAAGAAGTACCGCTCCGTCGTGGGCCGCAACGTCCGCATCGGCGGCCAGAACGGGCTCATCGCACCGGTCACCATCGGCGACGGGGTCTACTCGGGCGCCCGCGCGCTGATCGCCGAGGACGTCCCGCCGGGCGCGCTCGTCATCTCCGAGGGGTCCCTCAAACAACGCAACATCCCCGGCTGGGTGCAGAAGAACCGCCCCGGCTCCGCGTCGGCCATCGCCGCCGCCATGGCCCAGGGCGAGACCGGGGAGCTGGAGACCGCCGGCGGCGCCCGTCAGCGGGTCCCCCGTACCACCGGGGCGCCGGAGCCCACCGCCCGATACGAACCGTCCACCACCGATGACGAACGGTCCCTGTCCTGATGCCCTCCCACATCCTCGTCGTCTCCCCGCACCTGGACGACGCCGTGCTGTCCGCCGGCAGCCGGATCCACCACCTGGCCTCGGAAGGCGCCGAGGTCACGGTCCTCACCCTGTTCGCGGGCATCCCGCCGCTGCCGTACTCACCCATCGCCGAGTACTTCCACTACACCTGGGGCCTGGAGACCGAGCCGATGGAGCACCGGCGGGAGGAGGACCGCAAGGCCCTGGCCCGGCTGGGCGCCACCCCGCTCCACGGCGAGTTCCTCGACGCGGTCTACCGGCGGCGGCCCGACGGCACCTGGCTCATCGACGTCGACGGGCCGATGGTGCAGGGCAGCGAGGCCGCCGAACCCCGGCTCTGCGACCAGCTGGCGGCCGCGGTGGCCGAACTGGCCGAGCGGATCCAGCCCGAGGAGGTCCTGACCAGCGCGGCGGTCGGCAACCACATCGACCACCGGCGCACCCGTGACGCGGTGGTCACCGCGCTGGCCGGGAAGGTCCCGGTGCGGTGCTGGGAGGACCTCCCCTACGGGCTGCGGGGCAGTGACATCCCCCCGCTTCCCGAGGGCCACGCCCTGCTGGACCCGGTGGCCGAGACCGCCGGGGAAGCCTCCTGGTCCGCCAAGTACGAGGCGATCGAGTGCTACCGCTCGCAGCACTCCATGCTCTGGCCGCCGGAGGCGGACTTCCGGGACCTGTTCGACGCCCATGCGACGGGCCATGGCGGCGGTGCCCCGGCCGAGCTGTTCCGGCCGGTCGGCCGCTGATCCGCCGGAGCCCCCGTCCCCCCACCTGGGGGGGCCCCCCCCCCGCGGTAGGAGAGGGGCACCCCCGGGGGGGGCTCGCCGGGGGACCGCCGCGGCACCCCGACGGAGAGCC
>NZ_JBHYVB010000063.1:26632-31267 GCF_042750115.1 Streptomyces sp. NPDC059455 | reverse complement strand
GGTGGGGCGCCGCCGGGGGGCCGCCCCCCCCCCCGCCGCCCCCCCCCCCCCGGGGGGCCCCCCCCCCCCCCCGCGCCCCCCCCCCCCCCGCGGCGTTTCGACGGCTCGTGAGCCGCGGATCACACCCGTACGGTCTCCGCGGTGTCGGACTCCTCGGCCCGCCCCGGGCCGGATCCACCGGACGCGTGGGGGGAGTCGAAGCGGTGGTTGGGCCACCACGCCTTGGAACCGAGCATCGCGGTCACCGTCGGCACCAGCAGCAGCGCCATGATGAACGCGGTGAGCAGGATGCCGAAGGCGACGGCGAAGCCCATCTGCTGGAGCATGGTGTTGCTGGCCAGCATCAGCACACCGAAGGTGCCCGCCAGGATGATGGCGGCCGAACCGATCGTCGGCGCCGAGTGGGCCACCGCGAGCCGGGCCGCCTCGGCCGGGGACTTGCCCTTCCCGACCTCCTCCCGCAATCGGGCCACCATCAGGATGTTGTAGTCGGTGCCGATCGCCACCACGAACAGATAGACCACGATCGGCAGCATGAAGAGCAGGCCGTGCTCGCCCTTGATGTCCTGGAACAGCCAGACCGTCGAGCCCAGGGTCGCGGCGAAGCCGAGGCCCACGGCGAGCATCAGGTACAGCGGTGCCACCAGGCTGCGCAGCAGCAGGCCGAGGATCAGCATGATGGCCACGCCCGCGACCGGGAACACCAGCCGGTAGTCGTGGTTGACCGCGTCCTCGATGTCGCCCAGCACCGCGGTCGTCCCGCCCACCAGGGCCTCGCTGCCCGGGGGCGCGGATTCGTGCGCGGTGTCCCGCAGGTCCCCGGCCACCAGCTCGATGGCCTTCTCGGAGGCGGGCCGGTACTTCAGCACGACGCTGAACTGGGCCACATCACCCTTGGGGTTGGGCACGGCGGGGGAGACCTCGCCGACGCCCTCGACCCCCTCCAGCTTCTTCCGGAACCCGGTCAGCGCCGCGGCGTCCAGCTTGGCGCCGCCCTTGGACTGGACGTACACCAGGCTCGGGTCGGACTCACCGGCCGAGAAGCTCTTCTGCAGCTCCGCCATGGCCGCGACGGACTCCAGGTCCTTCGGCAGCGAGCTGTCGGTGTCGAACTCGGCCTTGAAGCCGAACGCGCCCACCGCGAGGGCCGCCAGCACACAGGCGGACACCGTGGCGATCAGGCCGGGACGGCGCGAGATCAGGGAGCCGGTGCTGTTGGCGAGCCGGTTGCGAGGCGCCTGCTTCCACGCCTTGGACGGCCAGAACGCCTTCGTCCCCAGCAGCGAGAACACCGCGGGCACCAGGGTGAGGGCCGCCACCAGGGTCACCGCGACGGAGATCGCCAGCGAGGGCCCCATGGCGCGCATGCTGCCCATCGTCGACAGCGTCAGGGCGAGGAACGCCACGATGACCGCGCCGGCCGCCGACGCGATGGTCTCGCCGACCCGGGAGGCCGCGTTGATCAAGGCCTCCTTGGGCTCCTGGCCCTGGCGGAGGTGTTCGCGGTAGCGGAACAGCAGGAACAGCATGTAGTCCGTGCCGACGCCGAACAGCACCACGATCAGGATCGCGGACACTCCGCTGTCGGCCTCGAGCCCGAACCAGTCGCTGGCGGTGCCGATCAGACCCTGGGCCATGATGAACATCACCATGATCATCAGCACGGGCATCAGCGCGATGAGCGGACTGCGGAAGATGGCGCCGAGCAGCACGATGATCAGGACCAGGGTGGCCATCATGATCATGGCGTCGGTGTCACCCTCGGACTCCGTGGAATCGAGCCCCGAGGCAGCCGGACCGGTCACATCGACCTTCAGCGAGGTGCCCTTCAGCAGTTTGTCGCGGTCCGCGCGCAGATCCTTGATCGACTGCTGGGTGTCCTCGTCGTAGAGGTCCTTCTTGGTCGAGTAGATGTTGGCCAGCGCCATCTTGCCGTCCTTGGAGACGGCCTCGGGCGTGGTCACCACGGACTTGAAGGTCTCGTACTTCTTGTCCTGGAACCCCTTGGTCGCCTTGATGACGGCGGCCTTGTCGGCCTCGGAGAGCTTTCCGCCGTCCGGCCGCTGGTAGACCAGAATGGCGGCCGCGCTCTCCTGCTGCGGGAACGCGTGCTCCTGGAGCTTGGTCACCCGCACCGATTCGTAGTGCGAGGGCAGGAAGTCGGCTTGGTCGGTGCTGGACTTCAGCGGTGGGGCAAGGATGGCCAGGCCGACCGCCGCGATGACCCACATCGCGACGACCAGCCATGGACGGTTGACGGAGAACCGTCCTATTCGCCCGAACATGACGCTCCTTAGGGAGTTAAGGTTCCAGTAAGAGGGCACGCTAGGACAGCCGTTCGGGCGGCACCACGTGTCCTCGTGGAAATCGGCCTGGGGGGTGAGGGCGACTCCGCCAAAGGGTTTAGGGAAGCGATCCGCGCCTCAACATCTGTGCTGATGGCGCCCCTCGAGCCCCGGGCCGACGGCCACCGTCCGAGTTTCGGGGGCCGGGGTGCGGGCGGGCCGTGAAGTGGGCCGGACTGACATGTAGTTGTCAAAATTAGCCGTCCGGCGGCGTCTCGCGGGCGCGTTCCCGCCCGGCCTGTCCGCTTCCTGACAACACACCCCATTCGCCTCGTCAGGACTCCCCGCCCCGCCTCGTCAGGACGCTCCGCCGCGCCTCGCCAGGAGCCTCGTCAGGACTCCCCGCTAGACCTCCTGGAGGGCCGTCTTCGCGGCGTCCACGAAGTCCGTGAGGGCCTGCCAGAACGGGCTGAACGCGGCGTGAAATCGCTGTCCCGCCTCCGGCTCGCCGGAGCGCATCGCGCGCAGCGCGCGATGGAACGGGCCGGTGGCCTTCTGCAGCGCGTTCGCGGCCGTGGCCGCGGCGGCCGGGCCCTCCAGCTCGACCACCCGCACACAGCGGCGCATCCTGCCGTACGCGTCGCGTTCGCGCTCGGCCAGCTCGTCAAGGAGCGCGGCGCGGCGTTCCGCCGGGCCGGTGCGCTCTACGGCGTCGACCTCCCAGTACAACTCGCCGATGCCGTGGGTCTGTTCGATCAGATCGAGATACGCGGTGCGCCTGCTGTCGCGCAGCCGCTCCGCGCGCTGGGCGAGTGCCGCGGTCTCCGCCTGGATCCGGGCGGCCCGGGTGTTGCCGCGGCTGGTGACCCAACTGGCGAGGACGGCGGTGCCACCGGTGAGGGCCGCGATCCAGAACGTGCTGTCAGCCATGGGTCCCCGTACCGTCCTCAATTCCTCGAGCGCTGAACATCCGCTGTCCCTCGGTCATCATCGGCCACGGCGGCTATCCCCCGATGGTAGGAAGATACGGAAGGAGTAACGGTTCGGCGGTATGTGCCACAGATATGTTCCGGAGCATGAGCGCATCCGGGCTGCTGCCCGCCAGGACCGAACTGCGGCCCATCGTCTCCGAGTTGAGGCTGTCGGCCTTCAAGAGCCACCGCCGTGCCGCGTTTCGGCTGGCCCCGCGCCCCCTCACGCCCGGCCCGCGCGGCAGCGGCAAGTCCGGGGTGCTGGAGGCGTACGCGGCGCCCCCCCGCCGCGGGGCCGCCGCCCGGCTCGCGGAGGTGTTCCGCGATCCGGGCGCGTACATCCCGCGCCGGGCGCGGCCGGACCGGCAGGGGCGGCGCGGCTTCCGGATCGGCTGCACCGTGGACGGCCCGGTCGGGCCCGTACGGGTCGATGTCGCCGTACAGGCCGAGCCCGAACTGCGCATCGTGGGCGAGCGGATGACGGGGGCGGGGGAGACCCTGCTGGAGACGGCGCTGCGCGACCCGGGGCGGCGCTGCGTCCAGGCCGCCTGGCACACGGCGGGCGCGGTCGCGGTGACCCGCGCCCCGCTGCCCGACGACCGGCTGGCGACCTCGCTGCTGCCGCTGCGGGTCGCGGGCACGACGGAGGGGCAGCGGCTCGCGCTCGCCGCCGCCGAGCAGGTGGTCATCGCGCTGCGCTCGGTCTTCCCCTGCGACCCGCGGCCGGACCGGATGCGGGCGCCGGCGCCGCCGAGGGACGGTCGGCTGCGCGGCGGCTGCGAGAACCTGGCGACGGTGCTGCGACGGACCAGCCGGGAGTGCGGTACGCGGCACGCGGCGCTGGTCGCGGCGGTCCGGGCGGGGTGCGCCGGGCCGGTCGAGGGGCTGGTCACGGAGGGGCGGGCGGACGGGGTGGTGCGGGCCCTGGTCGAGCAGGGGGAGCTCGGCGCGATGCCCGTGGAGCGCCTCGGCGACGGCGAGCTGCGGTATCTCGCGCTCGCGCTGGTGCTGCTGACCGGGCCCGGTGTGCTGGCCGTGGACCCGGCGGCCGATGTGCTCCCCGCACGGCAGGTGCTGACCGTGCTGGCCGACGGTTTCGACCGGTGTCTGGACCGGCGGCAGGCGCGGGAGCTCCTGGGGGTGGCGGCCCGGATGTGCGCACGGGGGCACATCCGGCTCGTGGGGACGGTGGGGGACGTTTCGGGGGGGGGCGGGGGCGGCGCCCCAGCCCCTCGCGCTGCTCGCGGCCCCCCCCCAGCGCGGGCGGGGGCGGTGGCGGGGGCGGGTGAGCCGGGGGGGGGGGGGCCCCCGGTGGCGGGCGGTTGCGGGGGGGGGGAATTAACGCCGGCGGGCGCCCGGGGAGGAAAGTGGCCCGCGGT
>NZ_JBHYVB010000063.1:19594-26622 GCF_042750115.1 Streptomyces sp. NPDC059455 | reverse complement strand
GCGGTTTTTTTGGCCGTTGTGCCTTCCTTGGGGTGGGGTGTGGGGGTGGCGCTGGTCGGGGGGGTCGTTGTCGTCCCCCCCCCCCACGGTGGTAAACCTGGGGCGTGAGCGAGTCCCATGAGAGCGAACGACGAACCGACGGCCTGGATGTGGCGGCACTGCAGCGCAGGCTGGCCGCCTTCGCGGCGGCGCGTGACTGGCAGCAGTACCACACCCCGAAGAACCTCGCGGCGGCGCTGAGCGTCGAGGCGTCGGAACTGGTGGAGATCTTCCAGTGGCTGACGCCCGAGCAGTCGGCGCGGGTGATGGAGGAGGAAGGGAAGGCGGGCCGGGTCGAGGACGAGGTCGCCGATGTGCTGGCGTATCTGCTCCAGTTCTGTGAGGTGCTGGGGATCGACGCGCTCGCGGCGCTCTCGGCGAAGATCGACCGGAACGAGGTGCGGTTTCCGGTGAACGGGGCGCGCTGACGGCGTACGGGCGCTGAGCGCATACGGGGGCTGTGCGCGTATGGGGGCTGTGCGCATACGAGGGCTGTGCGCGGCGCCGACGGGGGCCGACCGCGAACGGGGGCTTTGGCGGTGAATGGGTGATCTCGCGGTGAACGGGGGGCTATGACGGTGAACGGGGGCCGTGGTGGTGAACCGTGATCTCCGGTGGCGCGAAGGGCTCCGACCCCTTGATTCGTCACTCTCCGTAGTGAAAAAGTTATCCACATCGCAACTGTTGTCAACAGATTCCTGAATTCCCCTAGCTTTTCGGCCTGTTACTTATCACTCTGGGTAGTGGAGGAGTGACGGGCTCGGAAGTCCGTTGAGAGGGGTGCGGGGAATGGACGCGATGCGGCTGATCGGTGTCACCCGGCACGCCCTGGCGAAGGCCGGGAGCGTGCACGACATCGTGGCCGAAGCCTGGCAGGTTCAAGCGCTGGCCGAAGCGGTCGGCGGATATTTCGTGGTGAGCGGCCCGGCGGCCGCGCGAGCGGAGGCGCGCGGTCTGTGCGAGGCGGGCGGTCGGGCGCGCGGCGCCCTGTTCCACCCGGCGCTGCACCACCCCACGTTGCGCGGCGGCGGTTTACGAGCCGCCCAGCTCTCGGAGGTGCGTGATCCGAGGGAGGTGCTGCTGGCGCTGGGGGAGCTGCTCGCGGAGGCGGGCTTCGCGCTGGTCGGAGTCGCCTCCAATACCGAGGAGGAGGCGCTGTACTGGCAGTGCGTGGAGGCGATCGACGCGGCCGACGAGGCCCGGGACCGGGTGCACGGCATGCTCAGGCACCTCACCTTCCGCGAGTGGGGTGGGGAGTGGGGTGGTGCCGCGTGACGAGGCAGGATGGGTGCCATGGATCTTCGCATCTTCACCGAGCCCCAGCAGGGGGCGACCTACGACACGCTGCTCACCGTCGCCAAGGCCACCGAGGACCTCGGATTCGACGCCTTCTTCCGGTCCGACCACTACCTCCACATGGGAGACGTGGACGGCCTCCCCGGCCCCACCGACGCCTGGATCACCCTGGCCGGGCTGGCCCGCGAGACCCGGCGGATCCGGCTGGGCACCCTCATGACCGCCGCCACCTTCCGGCTGCCCGGTGTGCTGGCGATCCAGGTCGCGCAGGTCGACCAGATGTCGGGTGGACGAGTCGAGCTGGGCCTGGGCGCGGGCTGGTTCGAGGAGGAGCACCGGGCCTATGGGATCCCCTTCCCCAAGGAGAAGTTCGCCCGGCTGGAGGAGCAGCTGGCCATCGTCACCGGGCTGTGGCGGACCCCGGTCGGCGAGACCTTCGGCCATGACGGTGCCCACTACCAGCTGGTGGACTCCCCGGGGCTGCCCAAGCCCGCGCAGAGCAAGGTGCCGGTGCTGATCGGCGGCCAGGGGGCCACCCGCACCCCGCGGCTGGCCGCGCGGTACGCGGACGAGTTCAATATGCCGTTCGCCTCGCCCGAGGACAGTGAGCGCCAGTTCGGCCGGGTGCGGGAGGCGGCCGAGGCCGCCGGCCGCAAGGGTGACGACCTGGTGTACTCCAACGCGCTCGTGGCGTGCGTGGGCAAGGACGACGCCGAGGTCGCCCGGCGGGCCGCGGCGATCGGCCGGGAGGTCGAGGAGCTGAAGGAGAACGGCCTGGCGGGCACCCCGGCCGAGGTCGTCGAGAAGATCGGCCGCTATGCGGAGGCCGGCGCCTCCCGGTTCTACCTGCAGATGCTGGACCTGAACGACCTCGACCACCTGGAGCTGATCTCCTCGCAGGTCCAGGCCCAACTGGGCTGAGCGCACCACCAGGAGCACCCGTGATGTCCGTAACCCCCGCTTCCCTGGCCGCCGCGCTGGAGCGCGGACCGCTCGTCCTCGACGGCGGTCTCTCCAACCAGCTGGAGGCACAGGGCTGCGACCTCACCGACGAGCTGTGGTCGGCCCGGCTGCTGGCCGACGACCCGGGGCAGCTCGAGGCGGCCCACACCGCCTACGCACGGGCGGGCGCACGGGTGCTCATCACCGGCAGCTATCAGGCCAGCTACGAGGGCTTCGCCCACCGGGGCGTGGGCCACGAGGAGGCCACGGCGCTGCTGCGGCGCAGTGTCGAGCTGGCGCGCGCGGGGGCCGAGCGGGCGGCCGCCGAACGGACGGCCGCGGGCGAGCGGGGCGCGGAGCCGGTGTGGGTCGCCGCCTCCGTCGGCCCTTACGGGGCGATGCTGGCGGACGGCAGCGAGTACCGCGGGCGGTACGGGCTGAGCGTGGCCGAGCTGGCGCGGTTCCACCGGCCGAGGATCGAAGCCCTGGCCGCGGCCGGTCCCGACGCGCTGGCGCTGGAGACGGTGCCGGACGCCGATGAGGCCGAGGCGCTGCTGAGCGCCGTCGAGGGATGTGGGGTGCCGGTATGGCTCTCCTACAGCATCGCGGGGGAGACCACCCGGGCCGGGCAGCCGCTGAGGGACGCGTTCGCCCTGGCCGCGGGGGTCGACCAGGTGATCGCCGTCGGCGTCAACTGCTGTGAGCCGGGCGACGCGGACCGGGCCGTGGAGATCGCGGCCGACACCACCGGCAAGCCGGTGGTGGTGTATCCGAACAGCGGAGAGGAGTGGGATGCCACGGCACGGAGCTGGCGCGGCCGGGTGACCTTCGACCCGGGGCGGGTGAAGGCATGGCGGGACGCGGGGGCACGGCTCATCGGCGGCTGCTGCCGAGTGGGCCCGGAGCGGATCGCGGAGCTGGCGGCGGTGGTGAGAGGCGATGGGCGGCGATGAGGGGGTGTCCGGCGGATCTTGACGCCTGCGGCGGGCTGCTTTCCCCTACCCGCCCCTTCCCGCACCTGGGGCTCCGCCCCAGACCCCGGGCCGGGACTCCGCCCCAGACCCCGGGCCGGGACTCCGCCCCAGACCCCCGGCCGGGACTCCGCCCCAGACTGCGAAACCGGGGCTCCGCCTCTTCCCCGCGGCATCGATATGCGGCTCCGCCGCGTGGCGGCGCTCCACCCTGGAGCCCGGGGTCCAGGGGCGGGGCCCCTGGTAGCGGGAAGGGGCGGGGAGGGGACAGAACCGCCGGACGCCCCATAGGCGCCGAGCGGTCCGCCGTGGTGGAAAGCCATCGGCGCCGGGCTGGCGGCGGTGGTGAGAAACCATTAGGTGAGGGAGGACCACCGGGCGATACTCGGACGGGTGTTCTTGACGATAACCACCACCGGCACCGCCGAGCGCCCCGCGACCGACCTCGGGTTTCTGCTGCACAAGCATCCCGACAAGGCGCAGCGGTTCTCGACCTCCTACGGCACCGCGCATGTCCTCTACCCCGAGGCGACCGCCGAACGCTGCACCGCGGCGCTGCTGTTGGAAGTGGACCCCGTGGCGCTGGTGCGGCGGGGCCGCGGCAAGGGCCGGGGCGGCGCCCCCGACTCCGCGCTCGCGCAGTACGTCAACGACCGCCCGTATGCCGCCTCCTCCCTGCTGGCGGTCGCGCTGAGCGCGGTCTTCTCCAGCGCTCTGCGGGGCCAGTGCAAGGCCCGGCCCGAGCTGCCGGAGCGGGCGCTGCCGCTGCGGATCGAGGTGCCCGCGCTGCCCGCGCGCGGCGGCGCCGCCCTGGTCGAGCGGCTCTTCGCGCCGCTGGGCTGGGCGGTGACGGCGGAGCCGGTGGCGCTGGACGAGGAGTTCCCGGCATGGGGCGACTCGCGGTACGTACGGCTGGTGCTGGAGGGCGAGCCGCGGCTGGCCGACGCCCTGCGCCAGCTGTATGTGCTGCTGCCCGTGCTCGACGACGCCAAGCACTACTGGGTCGCCCCGGACGAGGTCGACAAGCTGCTGCGCTCCGGCGAGGGCTGGCTGGAGAGCCACCCCGAGCAGCGGCTGATCACCAACCGCTATCTGGCCCGGCGCTGGTCGCTGACGCGCAGCGCGCTGGAGCGGCTGGAACTGGCGCGGCTCGCGGAGGCCGACGACACCGTGGCGGAGGAGATCGACAACGCCGTCGGCGAACCGGCGGCGGCCGAGCCGATGGAGGAGGACGAGAGCGAGGAGGGTTCCGAGGAGCGGCCGGTGCCACTGGCGGTCCGGCGGCGGGAGGCGATACTCGACGCCCTGCGCGGGGTCGGGGCGGCCCGGGTGCTCGATCTGGGCTGCGGCCAGGGCCAGTTGCTGGGCGCGCTGCTGAAGGAGGCACGGTTCACCGAGATCGTGGGCGTCGATGTGTCGATGCGCGCGCTCAACGAGGCGGCGCGGAGGCTGCGGCTGGACCGCCCCGGCTTCGACACGGCCGCGGCCGAGCGGCAGGCGGCCCGGCTGAAGCTGACCCAGGGTGCGCTCACCTACACCGACTCCCGGCTCGCCGGATATGACGCGGCGGTGCTCAGCGAGGTGATCGAGCATGTGGATCCGCCCCGGCTGCCCGCCCTCGAGCATGTGGTGTTCGGCGCCGCCCGGCCCAAGGCCGTCGTGGTGACCACGCCCAACGTGGAGTACAACGTGCGCTGGGAGACCCTGCCCGCCGGGCGGATGCGCCACGGCGACCACCGCTTCGAGTGGACCCGCGAGGAGTTCCGGGCCTGGGCAGGACAGGTCGCCGAACGGCACGGCTACGCGGTGGAGTTCCGCCCCGTCGGCCCCGAGGACCCCGAGGTCGGTTCGCCCACTCAGTTGGCGCTCTTCCGCGTGGCCGCCCAGGGCGGCGACGACGGCACGGACAGCCGGAACGGCGACCGCACCGCCACGACCGCCACGGCCAACGCGGGCACCACGACCGCCATGGGCACCACGACCGCCACGGCCAACGCGGGCACCACGACCGTCACGGGCACCATGACCGCCACGGCCGATACGAGTGCTGCGGCCACCGCGACCGACATGGCCTCCACCGCCGCCGCGACCGGTGCGACCGTCACCATGACCACGGCCGTGACCACGACCACGGCCGTGACCACGACGAAGGAGGCGGCAGCATGACCGGGGAGAAGCGCACCATCGGCGTGCCCGACCTGTCCCTCGTGGTGCTCGTCGGCACCACCGGCTCCGGCAAGTCCACCTTCGCCCGGCGCCACTTCCTGCCCACCCAGATCGTCTCCTCCGACGTCTGCCGCGGGCTGGTCGCCGATGACGAGAACGACCAGAGCGCCACCCCCGACGCCTTCGACCTGCTCCACTACATCGTGGGCAAGCGGCTGGCCGCCGGACGGCTGACCGTCGTCGACGCCACCAACGTCCGCAGCGAGTCCCGCCGCAGCCTGATCGGGCTCGCGCGCGAGCACGACGTCCTGCCCGTGGCGATCGTCCTCGACGTCCCCGAGGGCGAGTGCGCCCGGCGCAACGCCCAGCGCCCCGACCGCGCCGGAATGCCCGACCATGTCATCCCCCGCCAGCGCCGTGAGCTGCGCCGCTCGCTGAAGGCCCTGGAGCGCGAGGGGTTCCGCAAGGTGCACGTTCTGCGCGGCGCGGATGAGGCCGAGGCCGCGGAGGTCGCGACCGAGCGCCGCTACAACGATCTGCGCCATCTCACCGGCCCGTTCGACATCATCGGCGACATCCACGGCTGCCGCTCCGAGCTGGAGACCCTGCTGGGCAAGCTGGGCTACGCCCTGCGCCGCGACGAGCTCGGCCGCCCGGTCGACGCCGCCCACCCCGAGGGCCGTACGGCGGTCTTCGTCGGCGACCTCGTCGACCGCGGCCCCGACAGCCCCGGGGTGCTGCGCCTGGTGATGGGCATGGTCGCCTCCGGCGCGGCCCTGTGCGTGCCCGGCAACCACGAGAACAAGCTCGGCCGCTACCTGAAGGGCCGCAAGGTCCGGGTCACCCATGGCCTCGCCGAGACCGTGGAGCAGCTGGACCGGGAGCACCGTGCGGACCCGGCCTTCGCCGACCGGGTGCGGGACTTCATCGAGTCGCTGATCAGCCACTACGTACTGGACGGCGGGGCGCTGGTGGTGTGTCACGCCGGGCTGCCCGAGAAGTATCACGGCCGCACCTCCGGCCGGGTCCGTTCGCACGCGCTGTACGGGGAGACGACCGGGGAGACCGATGAGTTCGGCCTGCCCGTGCGCTATCCGTGGGCCGAGGACTACCGCGGCCGCGCCGCCGTCGTCTACGGCCACACCCCCACCCCCCGCGCCTCCTGGCTCAACAACACCATCTGCCTGGACACCGGCTGTGTCTTCGGCGGCCGGATGACCGCGCTGCGCTGGCCGGAGCGCGAGCTGGTGGACGTCCCGGCCGAGCGGGTCTGGTACGAACCGGTCAAGCCGCTGACCACCGAGGCCCCCGGAGGCGCCGACGGGCGTCCGCTCGACCTGGGCGATGTGCGGGGCCGCCGGATCGTCGAGACCCGCCACATGGGCCGGATCGCGGTCAAGGAGGAGAACGCGGCGGCGGCGCTGGAGGTCATGAGCCGTTTCGCGGTCGATCCCCGGCTGCTCGGCTATCTCCCGCCCACCATGGCGCCGACCGCCACCTCCAAGGAGGGGACCGGCGGCGGGGGCCCCCCCCCCGGGCGGCGCGGCGCACCCCGGCGACCGGGCGCCCGCCCCCCCGCCGCCGCGGGGGGGCCGCGGGATAGAGAGCGGGTAT
>NZ_JBHYVB010000063.1:0-19584 GCF_042750115.1 Streptomyces sp. NPDC059455 | reverse complement strand
GCAGCGTCATTTGTTTATAACTGACAGGCTATCCCCCCCCCACCCGGGCGCCGCCCCCCACCACCACGGAGGGGACCGGGGGGGGCGCCGCCGACGGCGGCTTCCTGGAGCACCCGGCGGAGGCGTTCGCCGCCTACCGCGCGGACGGGGTGCGCCAGGTGATCTGCGAGGAGAAGCACATGGGCTCGCGTGCGGTGGCGCTGGTGTGCCGTGACGCGGACATCGCGCGGGAGCGCTTCGGCACGCCGGACGACGTCTCCGGCTCGATCCACACCCGTACCGGACGGCCGTTCTTCGACGACGCCCAGCTCACGGAGACCGTGCTGCGCGGGCTGAGCGGCTGCCTCGACCGCGCCGGGCTGTGGCAGGAGCTGGACACCGACTGGCTGCTGCTGGACGCCGAGTTGATGCCGTGGTCGCTCAAGGCCGAGGGGCTGTTGCGCCACCAGTACGCGGCGGTGGGCGCCGCCTCGCGCGCCGTCTTCCCCGGCGTCCTCGCGGCGCTGGAGGGCGCGGAGTCGCGCGGTGTCGAGGTGTCCGCGCTGCTCGGCAAGCAGCGTGACCGGGCGTCGGACGCGGCCGCCTTCACCGCTGCCTACCGGCGCTACTGCTGGCCGGTCGACGGGCTGGACGGCATCCGGATGGCGCCGTTCCAGATCCTGGCCGTCCAGGGCCGCAACCTCGCCACCGCGCTTCCGCACGACCAGCAGCTCGCCCTGATCGACCGGATGATCGAGGCGGAGAAACCGGCTGCCGACGGCGCCCGGCTGCTGGCCCCCACCCGTCGGCTGATCATCGACACCGAGGATGAGACATCGGTCGCCGAAGGGGTGCGGTGGTGGCTGGACCTGACGGCCGAGGGCGGCGAGGGCATGGTGGTCAAGCCGCTCCAGGGCTTCGTCCGCAAGGGCGACGGCCGACTGGTCCAGCCGGGCGTGAAGTGCCGGGGCCGCGAGTATCTGCGCATCATCTACGGCCCGGAGTACACCCGCCCGGAGAACCTGGCCCGGCTGCGGGAGCGCCACCTGGGCCACAAGCGCTCACTCGCCCTGCGCGAGTATGCGCTCGGCCTGGAGGCGCTGGACCGACTGGCGGAGGGCGAGCCCCTGTGGCGCGTCCACGAGGCGGTCTTCGCGGTGCTCGCGCTGGAGTCGGAGCCGGTGGACCCACGGCTGTAGCGGCGACGGTCTGGGGGTGTTCGACGGATCGTGACGCCTGCGGCGGACTGCTCCCCTCCCCTCCCCGCTGCCACAGATGGGTAGTTCTGGAATGATCGACAGTGGAGGTATCGCAGCAGGTAGAGGCAGTCCGTGGATCTGGACATGAGTGCGTCGAAGATCGGTCCGTCCGCAGCTCGGTGTGTAGCTGGCGCGTCCGGAGGCGTTTGACGCGCTGGTGTGGTGGCGGTTCGACCGGGCCATCCGGTCTATTGAGGGCGGGTACCGCGCACCCTTCCACGTCGATCAGGCGGTCTGAGACCCCTTGCCCTCCCCCGTTCTGCGGCGGGGTTCGGTTCTGTGGCTCAGTGGCAGAGCGCCCCCGTCGTTCGAGCGGGAGGAGGCTGGTTCGAGTCCAGCCAGAACCACGAGGGAGGGCGGGGAAGGACCCGGACACCAAAGCCTGTGAATCCGAGGCAGTCAGGGACCGTCCTCTCCTCATGCGTCTATCGGTGGGTGAGCCATACGGTGAGTCCGCTGCCCACGGCTGTGGCAAGGGACGCCACGAGCCACCTAGGGATGCGCTGGATAGTCAAGTGCAGCCCTCCACAATGGAGTTCGACAGCGGGGCGAGGGGCAGTCATTGGTGTCATGCCCTGACGATGCACCGCGTCTCCGGCCACGATCAACTAGCTCCGGGGAAGTGTCCGCATCACGCGCAGAATTATCGGCATCGCACACTCGTCCAACACGCGGGCCGATTTGGGGAGACGGCTCCTGAACAGCAGAAACGTGCATTTCGACGTTGCGCTGAAACGACCGCACTCAGTCTCTGATGCCGAATCCAAGCGGACACCACAAATAGCGGCATCAGACTCTTGCAGGGGCTGCTCGGTAGGAGGTAAGCCCTCATGCCACGCCCCGCGCCTCAGCACCTGAGCGCCCCGAGATGGCTGCCCGTGGCGACCAAGAGCCCGGCGCTTGCGATGGGTGCCCCGTGCTGCGAGTCCGCTACCCATGGCAGTGGCGAGAGATGCCACAAGCCATCCGGGGACGCGTGAAACGGTCAAGTGCAGCCCGCCGCAACCAAGTTCGAAGGTGGGCGCTGATCATCTTTGGTTCGGGACATGCCCACCATCCAGCCGGTCCGGAGGTAATCCGCCATGCCGCGTGAGCCTTGCCCCCGGTGCAGTGTCCCGGGGTGACCCGAGCAGACCACGGGCGGATCCGTCCATAGATCGTGACCACCTACGCATGTGTGTAGGTGACTGGCCAGAGAACGCGCGGTTACCGCCCGGATTAAGACGCTGCCGCTCGTCTCCGGGCACGGATCCGTGAGGCAGGTTACGTGCGCACGGTGCGGCCGACCGTTTCCGTATAGCAGTTCAGATCGTGTACGGGTTCCAGGGGCACGGGGCGGAAGGTCGGAGGCCCCTATGGGCCATGACCACGGATTCCCCCACATGTTCGTTCATTTGCTTCATGTAGTTTTATGGCGTCGTGCCACTCGCTCTCGCTTATCGGTTCACTACTCGGGCGGACCCGCCATTCTTTCATAATTGGCCGCAACTCTTCCGCCTTGATGATGATGGAAGCGCACTTGTCGAGAATACTCGGGGGCCTTCAATCATCACTGGTATAACGGTCTTTTCAAGGGCGCTCATCAACTCGTCGATTTCTGTGAAGAGTTCGTTTAGCTGGTCCTCCGAAAGACTGCCTGGCCTCTCGTAGAGGGCGGAAATCATCCTAGAGAACCGATGATGTAGCGGCTTGGCAGCTTGGAGGAAGCTCAAGTAGGCATCACGGCGGGTCTGCCGTTTTTGTGCCGCCGTTGTAGCTCCGGCCGTAACGTAGGAGCCTGCCCCAGTCGCCACAGCGCCCACCAGTGCGCCCAGCGCAGCGGCTAACCCCTGATCCATGATTCCCCGTTCATATTGTCCCGCCGAGAGCCGATACCCCCATTCCCGCCCACCGTGGCAGGTGTGGGGGCTTTACTGTCTCACCGGTCATTCGGCTGGCGTTTTGCCAGCGCTGGAATTGCGGCGATGGACTCGGGGGCAAGATGTTCCCAGAAGATGCCGGGCGGACGTGGGTGGGGTGGACACTCGATAGTTTGGTCTGGTGTGACGATAAGGTCCACTCGAAAGTCGTGTTCGGACTCGGGTAGGACTTCCTCCACGACTTGGAGGGGGTGAACCGTAGTCGCAATAAGCGTGTGCGGGCCGATTAGGCCAGCCTCTTGCAATAGGGCTACTTCGATATCAGAGTAGCCGGCACCTTTCCCTAGTCGTACGCCCTGGGAGTTAACGGCAACACTTCCGCATACGATCATGTCAATGAGCGGCATTTCATTCACATCTACCGGCTGTGCGACTATTGCCGCTGTCCGCCGTTCGGCGGCTTCAACGGGCGGAATGCTCAGTCTTTCCGGGTCCAAGAGGTAAAACGGATTCTTGGTCGCCAGCTTCGGCGATGCCATATAAATCCGTTTACCCTGCTGGAGTGCCCGAGCCCGTACAGGCAATTGGGCTTTATCTGGAACCGCCTTGATGACGCTTGCAGTCTGCCACGCAAGATGTTCAGCGAGGCGGGCAGCGGCAGGGTCCGCACCGATGAAGGAAGGGATGCGGCCCGTCACGTCACCATGCGTGGGCTCCAGTAGAGTCCAGACCCGTTCGCGGACGGTTTGTTTGGCACGCTGAACTTGCGTCCTATTCATCGATGCCTCCTTCTGCTTATGTGGATGCAATGAGATTCAGAAGCCGGTCATTGAGTTCATGCACTACCGGTACGGCTCGCCAGGGTTGCAGTTCACGACCTGCCTGAAAGATGAGGTTCAGGCCGCCGCCACCACGGTTGCGTTCTACAACGTCAATCGCTTTGCCGAGTGTACCCGCAGCTTCGTCTACCTTCCGTTGTCGAATGTACGCAAGAGTTAGATTCCCCAGAGCGATAGCATGAGATTTTGACCCCTCCCGCAACTCTTTAGCTGTGCACTCTAGGACTGTCTGCGCGCGAGTGGTTTCATTTAAGAAAAGGAAGCATGACCCAGTCAATCGTCCGAACTGTCCAGGAGAGAACATCGACACGCCAGCATCGTTGGCGCTAACTTGACCGAAATGCCATTCGGCGTTTCTCAATGATTTTTCGCAGTCTCGGCGCTGCTGCAACATCGCGTAAGCCTCGGCCGCGTGTAGCACAGCAAGTCCCGCCAGAACATGGCTGGTATTCTCAACCGTGTCGGCGGAGCGCTCTGCAATTTCTAGACCGGCACGCGGGTTCTTCTCGCCATATAGGGCAACAAAAGAAGTGCGTAGTAAGGCCAGCCCCTCGGCAACGGGGTCGCGCAATTCGCGTGCCGACTCGGCAGCTTGAGCGAAGTAAGCGCGAGGGGTGTCGTGGTCGGTCCTACCCGAGGCATCCCATACCAATTGCCCCATTAGCGTGGAGGCTTCCGCCTGTGCGGCGTAGAGGTCTCGGCGAACGGCATGCGCGGTCGTGTGAGTATGCCAGTACGCGAGTTGCCCTAAATGCTGCCCGATTTCGGCGATTAGAGCCGTAGACGGCTCAGTGACATAGCGCGCGTCCAGGGTTTGCACTTGTTGCCGGAGTTCAGCCACCGTCAATAGGTCGAGGCTTCCGAGAGTCTCCCGCACGTGCTGAGTACGCGCTTTGGTATGGGAACCAGTCACAGCCTCGACAGTAGTGCCGGTGTTGACGGCTCCGTCAATATCATTTGGGAAACTCTCCCACGGCCGTTTCGGTAGACCGAGCATTTCGCCGGGAATGCCGAAGCCGTCGGAAATACGTTCGATCACTTGTTGGCCCCGTACACCACGGACACCCCGGATGATGTCGCTCACGCGGGAACTCGTCATCTTGCCGATGGCGGCGGCCATGGCTGCATGGCTAGAGCCCGTTCGCCTGTTGACGAGGCGGAAGATCTCCCGGAAGTCACGGGTGGCGCACGCCCGCTGCATGGCCTGGCTCCCGAGCAAAGCGTCAGGAATCGTCAGCGGATAGCCAGCGCGTTGCGTCTCGCGTTCGTCCATTGCCCACCTAGCAGGAACGGAGGTGATCTCCCCAGGGTAGTCCCAGGTGCCTCGCAATGGGGTTCCCCAAAATCGCTTGTGGGGTTCCCCGTTCGCGGTTCTCTCGGGGGTCGGCTGCCTCGAAGCTCGTGGGACACGCGCAGCGCGCCCAGCAGGGTGCCCCCGCGACGGGCGAACGTCCGGGGCGCGGGCCACCCGCGCGCCTGAGAGAGAGGACAGGCAGCCGTGCGCAAGAGTAGCCACGGTCACCCGAACGTGGGGACGCTGGTGAGAGATAGGGCCACCGACCGCCTGGGGGTTTACACAGGCCGGGGCGGACCATGCTTCATGCTCAGGCCCCAGCACGGGGGCAAGGAATGGCAGGCACGCCCGGAAGACCTTCGCCCGGCAGAGGTGAGCCGTGCCTGAGCGCGAAGTCTCCGAGCACCCCCGCACCGCTGACCTTGAACAGCTTCAAGCGGCGTACCTCATGCACCGGGCCGAGTGCCAGACGTGCACGCCGGACCAGTCGTGCGACATAGCGCGACGGCTGGAAGAGGCGCGACGTGCGGCAGGGGTGTCATGAGCGCGGACTGTGCGGAGTGCGCCCGCCTGGAGTGCCAGAAGGAGGCGGCGCGCGAGGCCGGAGGCCTGAGCAAGGTCACCGACTGTGCCGTCTTACTGAGGCGACACCTCGACCACAGCAACAGGGCCGCTCCCGCTGGAAGAGGGCGGACATGACCCGGGTCAGCTACCGGTTCCGTGAGTTCCAGCTCATCCCCGACACCGAGCCTGATGCCGAACCGCTCACGTTTGCCATGCAGTGTGCGGTGTGCGAGCAGACCGGGGAGCCCATCAACGACCAGGCCGCCGCGCACGCGTGGGCGATCGGCCACTTAAAAGCGAATCCGGAACACTTCACCTATCGGGAGATCGTCACCCGCCCTTGCCGGTTCGTGCCGGGAGCGTGGCAGTGACGCGAACCATCCTGAAAGGCTCGGACCTGGTGCTCAGCTCCGAACGCGCGCAGGGAGCGCCGGATGGGATCTATCTGGCCGAGTGCATGACGTGCCCCGCCACGTCGGGGCGGGTGGACAGTGATCCCGGTCCCGCCGCGCGCTGGGCCATCCTCCACGCCCAGCAACGAGGGCTGGCTCATGGTCAGTTCCTTGTGACGGTTGAGCGTCACTGGCGCGTGGACCCCATACGGTCCCAGGACGGACACGCCACGGCCACATTGCCCTTGGCCCGCAGCGCCAGCCAGGCGCCCGCCACCCACCGCGCCCCCGGACGCTGGGGCACCTGCTGGCGTCGCACCGTGGGGTGGCTGGGGCGATTCGCCGGGCCGCTGGTCCTGACCACGTTCATCGTGGCCGCCGCACTCGGCGGCTACCTCATCGGGGCCGGCCAGGACACCGGCTGACCGGCTGATGACGCCCGCACGGCCGGGGACGCTCCCCCGTAGCCTCCGGCCGCGCGGGATAGGTGGCGCTCCCGACCGGACAACCCCCGAGCTCGATGGGCAGACGTGCCCACGCTGAGCGGACGCGCTTGAGGCTCCCGCCCCGGTCTGCCCCTTCACAGGAGTGCCGCGCACCGCGCGGTGAGAGCGTCACCATCCAGCCCCGTCCCCGACTGATCACGATCGGGGGCGAGAAGGGGGAAGATCCGCCGGACACCTCGGGGCCTGGGCCTAGGCCACCGGGCTCAGACGGCCGAGGGCGTCCGCTCCTCCCGGGTGCGGAAGGCGCGGCGGTAGTCGTGTGGGGGCACCCCGACCGATCGGGTGAAGTGGCGGCGCAGGTTGGCCGCCGTGCCCAGCCCGCACAGCTCCGCGATCCGGTCCACCGGCAGGTCGCCGCCCTCCAGCAGCTCCCGGGCGCGCGCGAGCCGCTGGCCCTGGAGCCAGCGCAGCGGCGTCGTGCCCGTGGCGGCGTGGAAACGGCGGGCCAGAGTGCGGGGGCTGGTGTGGGCGCGGCGGGCGAGGTCGGCCACGGTCAGCGGCTCGTGCAGCCGCTCGGCGGCCCAGTGCAGCAGCGGGGCGAGCGAGTCGTCGGTGCGCTCCGGCAGCGGCGCCTCGATGTACTGGGCCTGGCCGCCCGGCCGGTGGGCGGGCGCGACGAGCTGCCGGGCC
This sequence comes from Streptomyces sp. NPDC059455, assembly GCF_042750115.1. NCBI lineage: Bacteria > Bacillati > Actinomycetota > Actinomycetes > Kitasatosporales > Streptomycetaceae > Streptomyces > Streptomyces sp. NPDC059455. Next base: position 12,262 of record NZ_JBHYVB010000063.1, on the reverse strand, counting down.
AGGGTGTTCGCCGCCTCGGTGCCGTAGTCCTCGCGCACCAGATGCAGACAGACGTCGATGCACGCCGTGGACCCCGCCCCCGTCAGCACATCCCCGTGGTCGACGTAGAGCACGGACGGATCGAGCCGTACGGCCGGATAGCGCTCGGCGAACAGCGCCGCGTACATCCAGTGGGTGGCCGCCGTACGGCCGTCGAGCAGTCCGGTCGCGGCGAGGGTGAACGCGCCCGAGCACAGCGACACGATGCGGGCACCGCGCCCATGGGCCTCGCGCAGCGCGTCGATCAGCTCCTGGGGCGGATCGCCGCGCACATCGGCCGAGGCCGGGACGATCACGGTGTCCGCCGCGATCAGCTCCTCGGTGCCGTACGGGGTGTGGGCGGCGAACCACGAGCGGGCGGCGACCGGTGCACCGCCCCCCTCACCGCCCGGCCCGATCGCACAGACCCGCAGCTCGTACCAGGGGTCGGGGAGGCCGGGGCGATCGGAGCCGAAGACATGGCAGGGCACCGCCAGATCGAAGATCGGCATGCCCGGGGTGACGGCGAGGGCTATGGACCGCATGGCAGGAATGTAGCGCATGATGTCACTCCTGCCACTCGTTCCGCCAGGCCCCGGGGCCGATGCTGGACGGGCATGACGACCCCTTCCTCGAAGGCCCAGGGGAGCGGTGTGCCCGCCACCGCCCCCGACGCGGCCACCACCCCCGACGCACCCGGCACGGCCCCCGGCCGCCGCCGCTGGCTGATCCTCGCCGTCGCGTCGGCGGCCCAGTTCCTCGCCGTGCTCGACATGATCGCGGTCAATATCGCCTTCCCCGCGATCGGCGCGGACTTCCGTTCGGCGTCCACCGCCGAGCTGTCCTGGGTGCTCAACGCCTACACCATCGTGCTCGCGGCGCTGCTGGTCCCGGCCGGGCGGCTGGCCGACGCGATCGGCGGGCGGCGCTCGTTCCTGACCGGCATCGCGCTGTTCGGGCTCGCCTCCCTCGCCTGCGGGGCCGCCCCCGGGCTCGGCTCGCTGATCGCGGCGCGCGTGGTGCAGGGCGTGGCGGCGGCCGTCCTGGTGCCCACCTCCCTCTCGCTCGCCCTGCCCGCCTTCCCGCCGCGCGAACGGGCCACGGCGGTCGGCGTCTGGACGGCGGTGAGCGCGGTCGCGGCGAGTTCGGGGCCGGTGGCGGGCGGTCTGCTGGCCGCCTCCGACTGGCGCTGGATCTTCCTCATCAACCCGCCCGTGGTGCTGGTGGCCTGGGCGGCCGGGCTGCGGCTGCTGCCGCGCACCGGGCCCGTTCGCGGTGCGCGCCGCCGCCTCGATCCGCTGGGCACGCTGCTCGTCCTCCTCGGCACCGGATCCCTCACCACCGCCTGCGTCGAGGCCGCCGACTGGGGCTACGGCGCCCCGGCCACCCTCGGCTTCCTCGCCGCGGGCCTGGCCCTGGGCGCGCTGGCCGTGGCGCACGTACACCGCCACCCGGATCCGGTGGTGGACCCGGCGCTGTTCCGGACCCGTGCCTTCACCGCCGCCACGCTCGGTCTGCTCAGCTACTTCCTCGCCTACGCCGCCTCGATCCTCGCCGCGACCCTGCTGTTCACCGGGGTGTGGGGCTGGTCCTCGGCCGATGCGGGCCTCGCCGTCACGCCCTGGCCGCTCACCGTCCTGGTGGTGTCGATGCTGTCGGGGCGGATCGTACGGGCGCTGGGGGAGCGGACCACGGCGATCGTCGGCGGGCTGTGCTTCGCCGCGGGGCCGATGTGGTGGCTGCTCCTCGCGGGCGGCGACGGTGCGCACTACGCCGTGGAGTTCATGCCCGGCCTGGTGCTCACCGGGCTCGGCGCGGGGCTCTACCAGCCGGTGATGTTCGCGGCCGCCGGACTGCTTCCGGCCCGTCAGCTCTCCCTCGGCTCGGGGGTGCTGATGATGTCCCGGCAGGGCGGCTCGGCCCTGGGTGTCGCGGCGCTGGTCGTGATCAGCGGCGGCGCCGCGCGGCCGGGTCTTGACGCGCTGCGCGCCGGGTGGGTCTTCACGGCGGTGACCGCCGCACTCGCGGCCGTCGCGGGCGCCGCCTTGCGCACACGCGTTCGCACCGATCCCGGGGAGAAGCCCACCGACCCCGGTGAGAGCCGTGGATCCGGCACGGACCCGATACGGCACCATTGACGTGCCCGTGCCACCTGCCTAGCGTGCTGAGCGGCCCCTGGGTTCTCCGCAGGCAATGACGACGACGAGCTGAGCGGGGAGGGCGGATGAGCCTCTTCGAGGACGGACGGCCCTTCCTGCACGCGCTCCCCGCCGAGGACCGCCGCGCGCTGCTCGCCCTCGGCACCCCCCGCGCCTACGCCCCCGGCGAGGTCGTGCTGCGCGAGCACGACCGTACGACCTTCGTCGTGGCGATCACCTCCGGCTGGGCCACCGTCTCGGTGGAGACCGAGCGCGGGGTGCGGCTGATCCTGGCGCTGCGCGGGGCGGGCGAGGTCGTCGGCGACCAGGCCGCGGTGGACCACGGCTCGCGCAGCGCCACCGTCACCGCGCTCGGCCGGATGGAGGCGGTAGTGGTCTCCGGCGACCGGTTCCGGGCGTATCTGGCCGCGCGTCCCGTCGCGACCGTACTGATCATGCGTCAGTTCAGCTCCCGGCTGCGCAGCTCCGACGGGGAGCGGCGGTCACTCGCCTCCGAGAAGGTGCTGCAGCGGCTGGCGGCCCGGCTCGTGGAACTCGCCGAGCGCACCGGCCACTCCGGCGCCGACGGCACCATCACCATCGATCTCCAGATGCCCCAGCACGACATCGCGGCCGCCGTGGGCTCCACCCGGGAGGCGGTCGCCAAGGCGCTGCGGCTGCTGCGCGGCCAGGGTGTGGTCCGGACCGCCTCGCGCCGCTTCGAGGTGATGGACATCGGACTGCTGCGGCTGCTGGCCGAGGGCCGGGCGACGGGGGAGCAGATCCCGGCGCGCCCCCGCGACTGAGCGCGGGCGCGCACTCCCCGGCGTTTTGACGCGACTGTGTAAACGGCTACAGCCGTCCCGCCGTTCCCCGGCGACCCTGGAGTTGGCACAGGGCGCGGGACCGTGAGCGACGGGGGTGCGCACGGCCCGGCCGCTGTCCGGTGATGGTCTGCCGGACAAGGCCCGAGCGCCCCGCACCGGAGAAGGGCGGCGGGGTGGGCAGGGGGACGAGCCCCGCCGCCCGCTTCCGGCAATCACCGGCACCCCGTCACCACCACATCGCGGGACGGGGGCCACGGCATGAAGGACGGCGGGCGATGAGCGCACCGGAAGACGTCAGCGCACCGGAAGAGGTGAACGCCCCGGCACAGTCTCGGGGACGCCGGCTGGAGATCCCCCAGGGCGGCCCCCTGGACGGGGCGGGCCAGCCGGGCGGCGCCCGTACGGCGCGCGAGGCCCGCGCCCATCTGCATATCGCCTACGGCCCGGCCCGGCTGTGCGCCGACCCGGCGCCGTACCCGCTGCCCGAAGGGCCGGTGCCGCGCGAGGAGCTGGCCCGGCTGCGCCGGCTCCACCGGGCCGTCCCCGGCCATGCCGCGATGCGCGACCATCTGCGCCGCACCCACCTGGTGGCGCTGTGCGGCGAACCCGGCACCGGCCGCGCCTGGACCGGGCTCGCCCTCCTCGCCGAACTGGCCGAGCTGACCGGCGGCGGGGTCTCCCGGCTCGGATACGCCGGCCCGGACGGGGCGTCCGGCGTGGAGAAGACCGAGCGCGGCCATGGCTATCTCCTCGAACTCCCCGCCGACCAGGCCGATGTGACGGCCGAACCCCTGCTGGACCGGCTGCGCGCCCACTTCGCCGAGCACGAGGCGTTCTGCGTGGTGCTGGTCGCGGGCGGCCCGGCCGCCGACCGGCTGCTGCGCGGCCGCCGCCACGCCGTGGCGTACCGGCCCCCGGCCGCCGCCGACGTCCTCGACCGCCACCTCACCGAGCTGCTCGCCGACCGCCCCACCGGACTGCTGGAGACGGCGCGGGCCACCGCCCGGCGCCCCGAGGTGGCCGAGGCGCTCGGTCTGGACGAGCCACGGCCCGGCGAGGCCGCCCGGCTGGCCGGGCAGCTGGCCGCGCACGCCGAGGGCCGGCTGTCCGACGAGCGGCTGCTGGAGCACTGCCGGTCGTTCGCCCCGCACCAGGCCCGGGACTGGTTCCTGGAGGCCGGGCACCCCGGCACCCTGCCCGCCGGGCTGCCCGCGCTGCGCGCCGCCGCGCTGCGGATCGCGCTCGCCGTCTTCGACGGCTCGGCCCACAGCGTCATGGCGGAGGCCGCCGAGCTGCTGGCCTGGGAACTGGCCGTCACGCTCGATCCGCAGTACGCGCCCGGCCGCCCGCTGTTCTCCGCCCGCCCCGGGGCCTGGCTCGCCACGGCGCGCGCGGTCCACGGCGAGGGGGTGGAGGACCTCGGGGACGCCTCGGTGCCCGTGCGCGCGGTGTGGTTCGAGGGGCGGCGGCTGGCGCCCGCCGTGCTCCACGAGGCCTGGGACGCCCACCACAACCTCCGCGGCCCGATGGCCCGTTGGCTGCGCGCGCTCTGCGACGACCCGCGCCCCCAGGTGTGGGTGCGCGCGGCGGTCGCCGCGGGCGTGCTGTGCGCCCGCGACTACCTCTACGGCCTGGTCGAGCTGGCGCTGCCGCTGGCCCGCACCGACAGCCCGGTGCAGCGGATGGCGGCGGCCACCGCGCTCGCCGAGGCGTCCCGCGCCCCGGAGGTGCGCCCCGCCGTGAACGGGCTGCTGCACGCATGGGCGCGCGGTGACGACGAACGGGAGCGCGAGACCGCCGCGCTCGCCCACGGCTACGGCCTGGCGGCGGGCTCGGTCGCGGCGTCCCTCGAGGAACTCGGCCGGCTCGCCCGCGCCGACGACGGCCGCACCACCTCCCACAGCGTGGTGCGGCTGCTGGCCGGGGCCGAGCCGGAGACCGTACTGGCCGCGCTCACCCACTGGCTGCGCGACACCCGGCGGGCCCGCCGGGACCTGGCGCTGCTCGCGACGCTGCGCGCGGTCACCACCCGCACCTCGCATCTGTGGGGGCTGGGCGAGGTGCCCGAGCTGGAGCCGTACGCCGCCTGGCCGCTCGCCACGGCGCTGCTCGCGGCCCATCCGGAGTGCGGGTCACGGCTGGCCGAACTGCTGCGGGCCGCGCTGACCTGGGCCAGATCGGCCGGGGCGGCCGAGGACGCGCTGGTCGGCTGGATCCGGCGGGCGGCGGGGGACGAACGGCAGCTGGCCGTGTTGTGCGACTTCCTGCCCCGGCTGGCGCAGGACGGCGACGAGCCGCTCGACGCCGGGGCGGCCACGCGGATACGGGAGGTGCTGGAGGCACTGTGAGGAGAACGTCGATGGTGAAAGAGACAGAGGACCCGACAGGTACGGAGACCACCCAGGAGCAGGAGACCACCCAGGAGACCACCCACGAGACCACTCACGGGAGCACCCACGACCACGCCCACGAGGGGCCGGCGAGCGCGGGGGCGCGCCGGATCTCGGTCACCGGGGCGCGGATGCTGCGCGAGGCGCTGCGCCACGGCGGGGACGCCCTGCCCGCGGCGCTGCGGGAGGCCGACGACGGCCTGCTGCTGAGCGCGCTCGACGAGGGACTGCCCGCCGAGCGGGCCACCCGCGTCGTGGTCGAGCTGGTGCGCCGCGCACCCGAGCGCGGCCCGGAGCTGGCGGACGCGGTCTGCGAGAAGGTGCTGCTCGCCCAGCTCTACCTCGCCCCGCCGCACCGCGCCCCGGGCGGCGCGGGCGCACCGGCCCCGGACCCCGACCGCAGGCTGCGGGTGCGCAACGCGCTGATGCTGTACGAGGGGCTGGTCCGCCCGTACGCGCGGCGCGGCGCGGTGCCGGAGCTGATGGCCTGCGTCCTGCCCGGCCTGTGGACGGCCGGGGACGGCGCGGGCCGCGAGGTGGTGCGCCGGATCGTCGGCACCCGGCAGAGCACGGGGTTCGGCGAGAAGGGCTGGAAGGCGCTGCTCGGCGGCGTGGCCGAGGAGTCCCGGGAACACCAGGAGGCGGCGGTCCGCGCCGCCCGGCGCGCGACACGGCAGCGTTGGCGGCGCGGCGGCGCCGAGGACGGCAGCCGCATCGATCTGAAGCCCGGCCAGCTGTGGGTCTCCGCCCTGCTGGGGTTCATCGCGGTGGCGCTGGTGCTGATCGTGGTGCTCGCGGCGGGCTGAGCGCTCCGCGGGAAGTGGCGCGAGGTGCGGTCGTTCATCCGCGGCCGCGTCGTGGCTGGTCCCACGCGGCGGAGCCGCATATCGACACAGCCGCGGCGGAGCCGCACCTCGACACAGCCCCGCGCCCCTCCGGGCCGCAACCGAACCGCACCGGACTCCAGTGAGGCCGCTCAGCCGCCCGGCGCGGTCCCGGCCCCGGCCTCCGCCCCTGCCGGGGCCGACCCGGGCTCCGCCCTCGCCGGGATCGACCTGGGTCCTGCCTCTCGCCGGGATCGGCCGGGGTCCTGCCCCTCGCGGGGGCCGGCCGGGGTCCTGCCCCTCGCCGGGATCGGCCGGGGTCCTGCCTCTCGCCGGGATCGGCCGGGGTCCTGCCCCTCGCCGGGATCGACCCGGGTCCTGCCCCTCGCCGGGGGCCGACCCGGGTCCTGCCCCCCGCCGGGATCGACCCGGGCTCCGCCCCCCGCCGGGGCCGACCCGGGCCCCACTCCCGCCGGGGCCGACACGGGCCTCACCCCCGCCGGGTTGGCCGATGGGCAGCTTTCGCGGGACCAACGGGGACCGACCGGTGCCCGCTCACCGCTCGTGGCGGACCGCGGTGGCGTTTCCCGCGCGGCGAGCGCGTTTCCCCGCCACTCCGCCGAAAGGCGGTCCGTGTGAGAGATCGAGAGATCCGTGTCGTGGAGCGTTCACAACGGGCCGCGAGCGGCGAAGATGGGGTCATGGGATTCCATGTCGACTCCGAGGCCGGGCGGCTGCGCCGCGTCATACTGCACCGCCCCGACCTGGAGCTCAAGCGGCTCACGCCCACCAACAAGGACGCCCTGCTCTTCGACGACGTCCTGTGGGTGCGCCGTGCCCGCCAGGAGCACGACGGCTTCGCCGATGTGCTGCGGGACCGCGGGGTCGAGGTGCATCTCTTCGGGGATCTGCTCGCCGAGAGCCTGACCCTGCCGGACGCGCGGGCGCTGGTGCTGGACCGGGTCTTCGACGAGAAGGAGTACGGGCCGCTGGCCACCGATCATCTGCGCGCCGCCTTCGACGAGCTGACCGCTCCGGAGCTGACCGAGGCGCTGATCGGCGGGATGACCAAGCGGGAGTATCTGGAGCGGTACCCGGAGCCGATCTCCGTCCGCTTCCACGCCATGGAACCCGATGACTTCCTGGTCAATCCGCTGCCGAACCACCTCTTCACCCGGGACGCCTCGGCGTGGGTGTACGACGGGGTGTCGATCAACGCGATGCGCTGGCCCGCCCGCTGGCACGAGACGGTGCACTACGAGGCCGTCTACCGCCATCACCCGCTCTTCGCGAAGGAGGACTTCCACGTCTGGTCGGAGGGCCAGGCCGCGTACCCCTCCACCATCGAGGGCGGCGATGTGCTGGTGCTCGGCAAGGGCGCGGTGCTGATCGGGATGAGTGAGCGGACCACCCCGCAGGCGGTGGAGATGATCGCCCACCGGCTCTTCGAGGCCGGTTCGGCCCGGACGATCGTGGCGCTCGACATGCCCAAGGGGCGGGCGTTCATGCATCTGGACACCGTGATGACCATGGTGGACGGGGACACCTTCACCCAGTACGCGGGGTTGGGGATGCTCCGCTCGTACACCATCGAGCCGGGCGCGGGCAGCCGGGAACTCAAGGTCACCGACCATCCGCCGGAGCATATGCACCGCGCGATAGCCGCGGCCCTCGGCCTGGACTCCATCCGCGTGCTCACCGCGACCCAGGACGTCCACGCGGCCGAGCGCGAGCAGTGGGACGACGGCTGCAATGTGCTCGCGGTCGAGCCGGGCGTGGTGGTCGCCTACGAGCGGAACGCGACGACCAACACCTTCCTGCGCAAGTGCGGGATCGAGGTCATCGACATCCCGGGCAGCGAGCTGGGCCGGGGCCGGGGCGGGCCTCGGTGCATGAGCTGTCCGGTCGAGCGGGATCCGGTGGAGCCGTAGGGCCGAAGTTCCGCCCTCGAGCCGTAGGGCCAGAGTTCACCTTCGAGCCGTAGGGTCAGGATTCACCCACCCGTCTCCGTATATATGCAGAGCATCGTATATGCTTCCATGGTTCCGGGCCGCGGCACCCCGCCGTAGCCGCTGATCCGCCACGTGTTCGCCGTGACCTAGGAGCCACCCTTATGGCGATTGACCTCACCGGCCGCCACTTCCTCAAGGAGCTGGACTTCACCGCCGACGAGTTCCGCCGCCTGATCGATCTGGCCGCCGAGCTGAAGGCGGCCAAGCGCGCGGGGACCGAGGAGCGACGGCTGCGGGGCCGGAACATCGCCCTGATCTTCGAGAAGACCTCCACCCGCACCCGCTGTGCCTTCGAGGTCGCGGCCGCCGACCAGGGCGCCTCGACGACCTATCTCGATCCGGTCGGCTCCCAGATCGGCCACAAGGAGTCGGTGCGGGACACCGCGCGGGTGCTCGGCCGGATGTACGACGGGATCGAGTACCGGGGTCATGGCCAGGGCGTCGTCGAGGAGCTCGCCGCCCACGCCGGGGTGCCCGTCTACAACGGCCTCACCGACGAGTGGCACCCCACCCAGATGCTCGCCGATGTGCTGACCATGACCGAGCACAGCGACAAGCCGCTGGATCAGGTCGCCTACGCCTACCTCGGCGACGCCCGCTACAACATGGGCAACTCCTACCTCGTCACCGGCGCCCTGCTGGGCATGGATGTCCGCATCGTGGCGCCCAGCCTGCTGTGGCCCGACAACACCATCGTGGAGCTGGCGCGGCAGCTCGCCACCGTCTCCGGCGCCCGGATCTCGCTCACCGAGAGCGTCGAGGAGGGTGTGCGCGGCGCGGACTTCGTCGCCACCGATGTGTGGGTGTCCATGGGCGAGCCCAAGGAGGTCTGGGACGAGCGCATAGCGCTGCTCGGGCCGTACGCGGTGACGATGGACGTGCTGCGCGCCACGGGCAACGACGCGGTGAAGTTCCTGCACTGCCTGCCGGCCTTCCACGACCTGGGCACCGACGTCGGCCGGGAGATCCACGAGCGGCACGGGCTGACCGAGCTCGAGGTCACCGACGAGGTCTTCGAGTCCGAGCACTCCGTCGTCTTCGACGAGGCGGAGAACCGGATGCACACGATCAAGGCGGTGCTGGTCGCGACGCTCGGCGCCCGGTAGCGCTCGACGGGCGGCCCTCGGCCGTCGACGGGCGGCCCTCAGCCCTCCGTGGGCGGGAGGACGAACCAGACGGCCTTGCCGTAGGGAGTCGGCCGGTAGCCCGCGTCGGCGCTGAGGGTCCGGATCAGCAGCAGACCGCGTCCGCCCTCGGCGAGGCCATCGGGTCTCCTGGGCTCCTCGGGGCGCCCCAGCGAGTCCAGCCCGCCGGGCGGATTCGGATCCTGGTCGTGCACCTCGACCTGCCAGCCCCCGGTCGGCACCAGCTCCACCACCAGCTCTATCGGCTCGTCGCCGGTCGTGTGCCGCACCGCGTTGGCCACCAGCTCGGCCGTCAGCAGCTCCGCCGTGTCGCCGTCCACGGGCGCCCCGATGTCGGCCAGGGTGTTCCGGATCAGCGCACGCGCCAGCGGTACGGCGGCCGTCGTGTGCGGCAGGGCGAAGCGCCAGGTGGCGGCGTGGGCGGGATCGGGCACGGAAGGCGTCCAGTCGGTCGGCGTGAGGTGGAGTACCGCAGCCCTTGACGGTATGAAGCGGACGATAGTTCCGGAAGGGGCTGTGGGCCACTCTTGGCGGGACCTAGGGACCGAAAGGCGCATTCACGCCATACGAGGCAAATGGGTGGCATCGGTTGTCCGGCGGGAGGCTCCACGCGCGGCGCGTGACGGCTTCGGCGGCGGCTCCACCGGTGGCTTCGGTGACGGCTTCAGCGACGACTCCGGTGCGGGCTTCAGGCGCGCGCCGCCCAGGCCCGTTCGGTGAGCCCGAGCAGCCGCTCGACCGTGGTGGCGTCCGGCAGCGGGCCGTGATCCCCGGTCACCCTGAGCGCGGACGCGGCCGTGATGTGGCCGAGCCGCAGTGCCGAGGTCAGGGCCCCGCCGCGGAGCAGCCCCGCCAGGAAACCGGCGGCGAAGGCGTCCCCCGCGCCGACCGGCTCCACCACCTCCGTACGCGGAACCGGCACGGTGACCTCCGGCCCGTCGCCGAAGGCGGTCGCCTCCCGCCCACCGTCCTTGACGACGAGCAGGCGCGGACGCGGCAGCAGTTCGCGTACGCCGCCCGGGTCGAGGTCCGCGCCCCACAGGTGCTGCGCCTCGTCGAGGCCGACGAAGACGATGTCGGCGCGGTCGGCCAAGTCGCGCAGGACCGTGGCGGCCGTGTCGTCCGGCCACAGCGCGGGGCGGTGGTTGACGTCGAAGCTGATGGCGTGGGCGCGGTCGGCCGGAGGGGTCGCGAGCGCCCGCTCCACCAGGGCGCCGCAGGACGGGGAGAGCGCGGGGGTCACGCCCGTGAGGTGCACGAGCGCCGCCGACCCGAGCCGCGGATCGTCCAGGAGTTCGGGGCCCAGCGCCGAGGTCGCGGAACCGCGCCGGTAGTAGTGGACGCGGGTGCCCGTGGGGCCCGGTCCTTCACCAGCAGGCCCGTCGGCCGGTGCGGGTCAGACCGTACGCCCGAGACGTCGACGTTCGCCGAGGCGACGGCGGCGCGCACCCGTCGGCCGAACGGGTCGTCGCCGAGGGCCGAGAGCCATACGGCGGAAACGCCCAGGTCCGCGAGGTACATCGCCACATTGGACTCCGCGCCCGCCACGGAGAGCCGCAGGCTCTCACCGGTGTCCAGGGACGCGGGCGGTTCGGGGGCGAGCGCGGCCATCGTCTCGCCGACGCAGACCACGGTGCCGCCGGCGGGAGGCCAGGACGCGGCGGCCCGCGATGCATCGCCGCCGACGCCCGGCGGGCCACCGACCGGGTCACGGCCGTCCACCGGCCGTGACGTGGCCGCACGTGTCTCTCCATCGCCACGCCGTGACGTGGCCGCATGTGCCGCTCCATCCCCACCGGCCGCCGCACCCGGCGCGGTCGGACGTGCCGTCCCATCGCCCGGCGGTGACGTGGCGGCGCGCGTCGTCGTGTCGCCACCGGCCACCGCGTCCGGCGCGGCCGCACGCGCTCCCGTATCGCCCGCGGCACGCGACGCGCTCACACCGGGCCCCCGATCGTCCCGGCCGCCGGGCGGTACTCGCACGCCGGTGGTCCCGGCACTCCCACCCGGACCGAGAACAGGGCGCCGTCGTACGGGCCCGGTGCCGCGAGGCCCACCGTGGCCGTCGTGATGTGCAGGACGTCGCCCTGGAGACACACCCCGGCGGGCTGGCTCGCGGGCAGCCGCACGGTGCGTTCCAACGTGCCGTCCGGCAGATGACGGCGTACCGTCCCCGTCCCCCAGACCGCCGTCCACACCGCGCCCTCGTCGTCCACGGCCATCCCGTCCGGGCTGCCGTCGTCGACCGTGAGATACGTCGTCGGCGGGCCGAGCGTGCCCGTCGCCGGGTCGATCGGGTAACGGCGGACGACACCGCGGGCGCTGTCGGCCAGATACATGGTGCGTCCGTCGGCGGTGAACGCGGGCCCGTTCGGAATGGTGATGTCCGCCAGCACCCGCACCACCGTGCCGTCGTGGTCCACCCGGTACAGCGAGCCCGCGTCCTCGTCGGCGTCGTAGGCCATGCTGCCCGCCCAGAACCTGCCGGACGGGTCGGCGGTGCCGTCGTTCATGCGCCGGGCGGGGCGGGCATCCGCCTCGGGCCGCGCCAGCCAGGTGGTGGCGGAGCCGGGGCCGAGCAGGCAGATCCCGGTGCCCGCGGCGGCGATCCAGGTGCCGGGCCGGCCCGCCACGGGTGCCACCGCGCCGAGCGGGACGGGCAGCTCGGCCAGCGTCTCCAGGGGCGCGGTGGGCTCCTGGGGGGCCGTCAGCAGGCGGCCCTCGAGGATGTCGACGAGTACGAGGGCGTCGCCGGTCCAGCGGATGCCCTCGCCCAGGCCGAGGCGGTCGGGGCGGGTGGGACGCGGGTCCTCGGTCACCGGGTGGCCTCCCGGACGGCGGTGCGGAAGGCGCGGGCGCGGGCGCGCAGGGCGTCCTGGCTGCCGCCGTCGGCGGCGTCGCCGACGAG
>NZ_JBHYVB010000062.1:0-53760 GCF_042750115.1 Streptomyces sp. NPDC059455 | reverse complement strand
GCGCAGAACCCCGGGCGAGGCCTGGCGCAGAACCCCGGGCGGGGCCTGGGGCAGAGCCCCAGTTTCGGGAAGGGGCGGGGTGGGGAACAGCCCGCCGCAGGCGTCCTCCCGCGCGGCGGGGGAGGCCAGACGCCCGGCGGCACGCCCGCGGCTGTTCCGGGGCGCGGCTACGCCCGGGAGCGGGCCTTGAAGGCGGCCTTGCGGGCCTCCTTGGCGGCCTTCTTGTCGGGATGCAGCCGCCCCATCGCCTCCAGCACGTCCGCCGTCGCCGGGTGGTCCACCCGCCAGGCCGAGTCGAAGAAGCTCCCCGACTGGTCGACCAGGCCCCGCACCAGGTCGCGCAGTTCCGCCGAGTCGCCCTCGGAGGCGAGCTGGGCCGCGAGGGTGTCCACGGTGAGCCAGAAGACCATCTCCTCCGACGGCTCCGGGACGCCCGCCACCCCGTGCTCGGCCAGCCAGACGCGGGCCAGCCCACCCAGGTGGCGGTCGTCGAGCACCTCGCGCAGGGCGGGCTCGGCCTCGGTGCCGGTCAGCGAGAGGGTCTGCTGGCAGGTGAGGCGGCGCAGCGGCGCGTCCTCGTCGTCGCCGCGGGCGGCGGCCAGCAGTTCGCGGGCGGCCTCCTCGGGCGTACGGCGGGCCAGCCACTGCTCGGCCTCGGCCCGCGCGGCGGGCTCGGGGTGGCCGGGGAGGGCGTCCAGCAGGATGTCGGCGCCCCTGTCGGCCAGGTCGCCGACGGCCGGGGCGTCGATGCCCGCCTCGAGCATCCGGGCCCGTACGGCGTAGACGCCGAGCGGGGTGAGCCGCACCATGCCGTAGCGGGAGACGTCCTCGTCCTCGAGCTCCTGGGCCGTCTCGGGCTCCTGGATCCGGCCCTCGCCGTCGACCTCCTGGATCAGTGCCTCGTCCACCGGCTGGTAGTCGACGAGGCCGGTCGGGGCGAGCAGCCGGAACTGGTCGTCCAGCCGCACCATCGCCTCGGAGACCTCTTCGAGGATGTCGTCGGTGGGCTCGTCCATGTCCTCGGGGACGATCATGGAGGCGGCGAGCGCGGGCAGCGGTACGGGGGCCGTGGCGGCCTCCTCGTCCAAGGCGGTCAGCAGATAGAGGTTGCCCAGCACCCCGTCGAGGAGCTCGGCCTCCTCCTCCGGGTTCCAGTCGAGCGCGTCGAGGTCGAGCTCACCGCTCTCGCCGATCTGGGCGGCGATGTCGCTCAGGTCGGGGGCGGCGGCGTCGGCCAGCACCGTCTCGAAACCGTCGAGCCAGATCTCCAGGATGTCGCGGGGGCCGCCCTCGGTGATCAGCCGCAGCTCCTCGCCGCTGGTCGCGACGGCGAAGAACTCGTCCTCGGCCGTCGCCTCACCGTCCGCGCGGTCGCCGTCAATGTCGCCGTCGGCCCCCGACGGTTCCTCGATCTCGACCAGCCCGGTGTCCACCGCCAGCTGCCACGCCTGCGCCGCGTACAGCGGCCCGTCCTCGTCCCCCGCGAGCTCCAGCAGCTCGGTCGCCTCCCGCAGCTCGCCCTCCGGCAGCGCCCCGCCCGACGCCACCGACTTCCCCTGCTCGGCCCAGCGGGCGAGCCGGACCGCGCGGGCGAGCAGCGGCGCGGCGAGTGCGTCCCGCGCGAGTTCCGCGTCAGTGCGAAGCCGCACGGGCGGCATGGTGGGGCGCTCTTCTGGCATGGGCGGACGTCACTCCTCGAGGGCACGGAAGTCGCGGGCGCGGAGGTCGCGGGCGCGAATGCGGGGCTATGCGGCTGTGCGGCTATGGGGCTGTGGGGTCATGGGTCCACGGGACCGCGGAGCCATGGGGGTACGGCGATGCGGGGTGTACCGGCGCGGGTGCGCGGATACGGCCCGGACCCCAGCGTAGACGGAACGGGACGGCACTTTCGTCCCGATGTGGTCTGCGCCCCGTCCCGCGCCCCCTCCCGCACCACATCCCGCACCCTCCCGCACCACATCCCGCGGCCCTCGTTCATGTTTCCGTCCCGCTTCCGCCATTCCCGGGCCACTCGTCCTCCCTTGACAACTTCCGTGGTGAGGAAAGAGATTGACGCGCGTAGAGGCGTATTTCTCGCCGTTCACTCCTTTCCGGAGGCCACCACCATGTCCCTTCGCGCCCCGCGCGGACCCGTCGCCCTCACCGCCGTCGCCGCCTCGGCCCTCGCGGCCGGGCTGCTCGCGGTGCCCTCGTCGGCCTCGGCCGCCGAGGTCCGCATCCATGACATCCAGGGCAGCACCCGGATATCCCCGCTCGCCGGACAGCAGGTGAGCGACGTCCCCGGCACGGTCACGGCGATACGCGCCTTCGGCTCCTCGCGCGGCTTCTGGATCCAGGACACCCGGCCCGACAAGGACGCGGCCACCAGCGAGGCGATCTTCGTCTTCACCGGGTCGACCACGCCCTCGGTCGCCGTGGGCGACTCGGTGCTGGTCTCCGGGACGGTGTCCGAGTACTACCCGGGCGGCAAGGACGCCGGTGGGCAGTCGCTCACCGAGCTCTCCAAGACGACCTGGACCGTCCAGTCCTCCGGCAACGCGCTGCCCGCCGCCTACCGGCTCAACCCCTCCACGATCCCCGACCGCTACACCCCGGACGCCGGTGGCGACTCCATCGAGGGGCTGACGCTGCGGCCGCGCTCGTACGCGCTGGACCGCTACGAGTCGCTGGAGGGCATGCGGGTCTCGGTCGAGAACGCCCCCGTGGTCGGCGCGACCAACACCTACAAGGAGCTGTGGGTCACCGCCGAGCCCCACCACCAGCGCACCGCGCGCGGCGGCGCCCTCTACGGCTCATACCGCGACCCGAACGCGGGCCGGGTGAAGGTGGTCTCGCTCCTCCCCTACGCCCAGCACCCCTTCCCGGTGGCGGACGTCGGCGACGCGCTGACCGGCACCACGGCCGGGCCGATGGACTACGACAACTTCGGCGGCTACACGATCGCGGCCACCGCGATGGGCGAACTGGCCGACCACGGCCCGCAGCGGGAGACCACCCGCGAGCAGAAGGCGGACGAACTCTCCATCGCCACCTACAACGTGGAGAACCTCTCCCCCAAGACCGCCCAGTCGAAGTTCGACCGGCTGGCCACCGGTCTGGTGGAGCACCTCGCCTCGCCGGACATCGTCGCCCTGGAGGAGGTCCAGGACGACAACGGCGCGACGAACGACTCGGTGGTCGGCGCCGACGCCACGCTGAAGAAGCTCACCGACGCGATCAAGGCGGCGGGCGGTCCCGCGTACGAGTGGCGGCAGATCAACCCGGTGGACGACCAGGACGGCGGTGAGCCGGGCGGCAACATCCGTGTGGCGTTCCTCTACAACCCCGAGCGGGTCTCCTTCACCGACATCCCCGGCGGCGACTCCACCACCCCCGTGAAGGTCGAGAAGAAGGACGGCAAGGCCACGCTGTCCGCCTCCCCCGGCCGTATCGACCCGGCGAACGGCGTCTGGAAGGCCAGCCGCAAGCCGCTGGTCGGGCAGTTCTCCTTCCGGGGCCGCCCGGTCTTCGTGGTCGCGAACCACTTCAACTCCAAGGGCGGCGACCAGGGCCTGGACAGCCGCTTCCAGCCCCCGGCCCGCTCCTCCGAGACCCAGCGCACCGGGCAGGCCACGGCGGTCAACACCTTCGTCAAGTCGCTGCTGAACGCCGACCCGAAGGCGTCGGTGGTCGTCGCGGGCGACCTCAACGACTACCAGTTCTCGCCCGCGCTGGCCGACCTCACCAAGGGTGGCGTGCTGACGGATCTGGTGACCCGGCTGCCGGAGGACGAGCGCTACGGCTATGTCTACAACGGCAATTCGCAGGTGCTGGACCACATCCTGACCAGCCCCGCGCTGCGCCGCGCCGACTACGACATCGTGCACATCAACGCCGAGTTCTCGGACCAGTCCAGCGACCACGACCCGCAGGTGGTGCGGGTGCGCCCCTGAGGGGCGCTCTGCGGGGTGGGGGGGCTGCTGCCCCCGCACCCGGCGACGAAACCCAGCGCGCCCGGACTCAGTTGTGGCTGTGCAGCGCCTCGTTCAGACCGCCCCAGGAGCCGGTCCGGGGCAGCGCCTCGACCGTGCCGGTGATGGAGTTGCGGCGGAAGAGGAGGTTGTTGACGCCGGACAGCTCCAGAGCCTTGGCGATCTTGCCGTCCGGGAGCGTGACGCGGGTGCCCGCCGTCACATACAGCCCCGCCTCGACGATGCAGTCGTCGCCGAGCGAGATACCCAGGCCCGCCTCGGCGCCGAGCAGGCAGCGCTCGCCGATGGTGATCGTCTGCTTGCCGCCGCCGGAGAGCGTGCCCATGATCGAGGCGCCACCGCCGATGTCGGAGCCGTCGCCGACCACGACGCCCGCGCTGATCCGGCCCTCGACCATGGAGGTGCCGAGCGTCCCGGCGTTGAAGTTGACGAAGCCCTCGTGCATGACCGTGGTCCCGGAGGCGAGGTGGGCGCCGAGCCGGACCCGGTCGGCGTCGCCGATGCGGACACCGGCGGGGACGACGTAGTCGGTCATCCGGGGGAACTTGTCGACACTGGTCACCGACAGCTGCAGCCCCTCGGCGCGGGCGGCGAGCCGGGCCCGCTCCACCTGGTCGGTGGCGACCGGGCCGAGCGAGGTCCAGGCGACGTTGGCCAGCAGGCCGAACTGGCCGTCCAGGCTCAGGCCGTGCGGCTTGACCAGCCGGTGGCTGAGCAGATGCAGCCGCAGATAGGCGTCGTGCGCGTCCCTGGGCTTCTCGTCGAGCGAGGCGATGACCGTGCGGACGGCGACGACCTCGACGCCGCGCCGGGGGTCCGGTCCGACCGCCTTGAGGGCGGTCTCGCCCAGCAGCCGCGTGGTGTGCTCGGCGTCGAGCCGCTCGGTGCCGGCCGGGCCGGGCTCGGCGGTCAGCTCGGGGGCCGGGAACCAGGTGTCCAGGACGGTGCCGTCCTCGGTGAGGGTGGCGAGACCGGCGGCGACGGCGCCGGTGGGGGCGGTGGTGGGTGCATCGGTCATGGTCAGAACGCTAACCGGAGCCGGGCCCGGGAGGCGAACCGGTCTCAGCGAGCGGTCCCGGGCGGTCCGCCGTGCGGTCTCGTCGAGCGGGCGGTCCGTACGGTCTGCGGTCTCAGCGAGCGGGCGGCCCGTGCGGTCTCATCGAGTGGTCCGCGTGCGGTCTGCGGTCCGCGGTCTCAGCCAGCGGGCGGCCCGTCGTCGCCGTCCCCGCCCATGACCCGCGCCAGCGCCGCGCGGGTGTCCTCCTGGTCGTACGGGCGGTCCGCCAGCAGCACCTGCAGGGTCAGCCCGTCGATCAGGGCCACCACGACGCGCGCCGTGGCAGCGTCGGGCATCAGTCGCGTCAGCATCCGGGCCATCTCGTCCAGGCACTCGGCGGCGAGCGGCCGCAGCCCCTCATGGCGCAGCGCGGCGAAGTACAGCTCGTACTCCAGCTCCAGCCGCGCCCGGTCGCCCGTGAACTGCTCCCCCAGCCACCGGGCCAGCTCGTCCGCGGGCGGTGCGGCCGGATCGACGCCCTCCACCCAGGCCTCCACCTCCGCCAGCCACTCCGCGTTGATCTGGCGGAGCGCCGCGATCATCAGGTCGTCGAGGGTCGCGAAGTGGTAGGTCGTCGAGCCCAGCGGCACATCGGCCGCGGCGGCCACGGCCCGGTGGCCGAGCCCCGCGATGCCGCGCTCGCGGACCACGGCGGCCGCGGCGTCGATGATCCGCTGCCGCCGCTCGGGGTCGTAGCGGCGGCCCATCAGTGGGCGCCGTTCAGATTGAGCACCACCACGCCGGCGATGACCAGCAGCACGCCGAGCACCTTGGCGGCGGTCATCGCCTCCCCCAGGAAGAGCATGCCGATCGCGGCGATGACGGCGGTCCCGGCCCCGGCCCATATGGCGTAGGCGGTGCTGACGGAGATGGACTTGAGCGTGTGCGCGAGCAGCACGAAGGACACCAGATAGCCCACGCCGGTGGCCAGCGAGGGCCAGAGCCTGCTGAAGCCCTCGCTGTACTTCATCGAGGTGGTCGCCAGGATCTCGGCCAGGATGGCCCCGGAGAGCGTCACATATCCCATGCGTACGAGTGTACACAACGATGCGTACGGGCGTACGCAACGATCCACGACATACGAGGACCCACGACATACGAAACGGCCCCCGCGCCGAAGCGCGGGGGCCGGTTCGACAAGCCCAGGGGAGCCCGTCAGACGTTGAAGCCGAGCGCCCGAAGCTGCTCACGCCCATCGTCGGTGATCTTGTCCGGGCCCCACGGCGGCATCCAGACCCAGTTGATCCGCAGCTCGTTCACGATGCCGTCGGTCGCGGACTTGGCCTGGTCCTCGATGACATCGGTCAGCGGACAGGCCGCCGAGGTGAGCGTCATGTCGATGGTCGCGATGTTGGCGTCATCGATGTGAATGCCGTAGATCAGCCCGAGGTTGACCACGTCGATGCCCAGCTCGGGGTCCACGACGTCGTACAGGGCCTCGCGGACCTCTTCCTCGCTGGCGGGCTTGGTGGTGGTGGTCACGTTGTCACTCATGCGGTCTTCCCTCCGGCGGTCTCGCCCAGTGCCTGCGCCGTGGCGTCCTTCCAGGCCATCCAGCTCAGCAGGGCGCATTTCACCCGGGCCGGATACTTGGAGACACCGGCGAACGCGATCGCGTCCTCCAGCACCTCCTCCATGGCGTCGTCCGGCTCGGCCTTGCCCTTGGACTGCATCAGCTCCAGGAAGGTCTCCTGGATTCTGCGGGCCTCGGCCAGCTCCTTGCCCACCAGCAGCTCATTGAGCACCGAGGCGCTGGCCTGGCTGATGGAACAGCCCTGGCCCTCGTAGCTCACGTCCTTGATGGTGTCGCCGTCAAGCCGAACCCGGAGCGTGATCTCGTCGCCGCAGGTGGGATTGACGTGGTGTACCTCTGCGTCGCCGTTCCTCAGCCCCCGGCCGTGGGGGTTCTTGTAGTGGTCCAGGATCACGTCCTGGTACATCGAATCCAACTTCACGCGGCACGCCCCTACCCGAAGAAGTTCCGTACGTGCTCCAGGCCCTCCACCAAGGCGTCGACCTCGGCAGGCGTGGAGTACAGATAGAACGACGCTCGGGTGGTCGCCGGAATTCCGTAGCGCAGGCATACGGGGCGGGCGCAGTGGTGACCGACCCGGACCGCGATCCCCTGCTCGTCCAGCACCTGGCCCACATCGTGGGGGTGGATGTCGCCGAGCGTGAAGGAGATCGTGGCACCGCGCTCCTCGGCCGTGGTGGGGCCGATGATGCGCAGGTCCGGCACCTCCAGGAGCCTGCCGACCGCGTAGTGGGTGAGGGCGTGCTCATGGCGGGCGATGTTGTCCATGCCGATCGAGGTGAGGTAGTCCACGGCCGCGCCGAGGCCGACGGCCTGGGCGATCGGGGGCGTACCGGCCTCGAACTTGTGCGGCGCCGGGGCGTAGGTGGACGAGTGCATCGAGACGGTCTCGATCATCTCGCCGCCGCCGAGGAACGGAGGCAGGTCCTCCAGCAGCTCCTGGCGGCCCCACAGCACCCCGATACCGGTCGGACCGCACATCTTGTGGCCGGTGAAGGCCACGAAGTCGGCCTGCAGCGCCTGCACGTCCAGCAGCATGTGCGGGGCGGCCTGGGAGGCGTCGATCACCACGAGGGCGCCGACGTCCTGGGCGCGGCGGACGATCGCCTCGACCGGGTTGACCGTGCCGAGGATGTTGGAGACCAGCACGAACGAGACGACCTTGGTCTTCTCGGTGATGATCTGCTCAATCTCCGACAGGTCGAGGCGGCCGTCCTCGGTGAGGCCGAACCACTTCAGCTTCGCGCCGGTGCGCTGCGAGAGCAGCTGCCACGGAACGATGTTGGAGTGGTGCTCCATCTCGGTGATGACGATCTCGGTGTCCTGGTCCACCCGGTAGGGCTCATCGGCCCAGCCGAGCATGTTGGCGACCAGGTTGAGGGACTCCGACGCGTTCTTGGTGAAGATCACCTCATCGCGGCTGGGAGCGTTGATGAAGGCGGCGACCTTGTCGCGGGCGCCCTCGTACAGCGCCGTGGCCTCCTCGGCGAGCACATGGACGCCCCGGTGCACATTGGCGTTGGAGCGCTCGTAGTAGTCGTTCAGCACGTCCAGCACCTGGCGCGGCTTCTGCGAGGTCGCCGCGTTGTCCAGGTAGACGAGCCGCTGGCCGTCGTGGACGACCCGGTCCAGGATCGGGAAGTCCTTGCGGATCGCCTCGGTGTCGAGAAGGCCCGGCAACTGTGTCACTCGGACGCGCCTCCCTTCACGTACTCCTCGTAGCCCTCTTCCTCCAGCTTGTCGGCGAGCTCGGGACCGCCGGACTCGGCGATCCGGCCCGCCGCGAAGACGTGGACGTGGTCGGGCTTGATGTACCGCAGGATGCGGGTGTAGTGGGTGATCAGCAGGGTGCCCACCTGGCCGGACTCGCGGACCCGGTTGACGCCCTCGGAGACCACCCGCAGCGCGTCCACGTCGAGGCCGGAGTCGGTCTCGTCGAGGATCGCGATGGCCGGCTTCAGCAGCTCCAGCTGGAGGATCTCGTGGCGCTTCTTCTCACCGCCGGAGAAGCCCTCGTTCACATTCCGCTCGGCGAAGGAGGGGTCGATGTGGAGGCGCTCCATGGCCTCCTTGACCTCCTTCACCCAGGTGCGCAGCTTGGGCGCCTCGCCGCGGATCGCGGTCGCGGAGGTACGCAGGAAGTTGGAGACCGAGACGCCGGGGACCTCGACCGGGTACTGCATGGCGAGGAAGACACCGGCGCGGGCGCGCTCGTCGACGGACATCGCGAGCACGTCCTCGCCGTCCAGCGTCACGGTGCCGCCGGTGACCGTGTACTTCGGGTGACCGGCGAGCGAGTAGGCCAGGGTGGACTTGCCGGAGCCGTTGGGGCCCATGATGGCGTGCGTCTCGCCCTGCTTCACGGTCAGGTCGACACCGCGCAGGATCTCGCGGGGTCCGCCCTCGGCGTCGACGGAAACGTGCAGGTCGTGGATCTCAAGCGTGGCCATGGGTGCCTCAGGACTCCTGGGTGACGGAGACGAGCACATCGTCCCCTTCGATCTTTACGGGGTATACGGGGACCGGGCGCGTCGCGGGGAGGCCGGACGGCTTTCCGGTGCGCAGGTCGAAGCTGGAGCCGTGCAGCCAGCACTCGATCTGGCAGTCCTCCACCTCGCCCTCGGACAGCGAGACGTTCGCGTGCGAGCAGATGTCGTTGACCGCGAACACCTCGCCCTCGGTGCGCACCAGAGCGACCGGCACGCCCTCGAGCTCGACCCGCTTGGGGGTGTCTTCCTCGAGTTCGTCCAGCGCGCAGACGCGTACGAAGGTCGGGGTCATCCTACGGACGCCTCCAGCTCGGCCTCGATCTTGTCGATGAGCCGCTCCTCCAGCTCGGGGACCCCGATCTGCTGGACGAGCTCGGCGAAGAAGCCGCGGACCACCAGCCGGCGGGCCTCATCGGCCGGGATGCCGCGCGCCATCAGGTAGAACAGCTGCTCGTCCTCGAAGCGGCCGGTCGCACTCGCGTGACCGGCGCCGACGATCTCACCGGTCTCGATCTCCAGGTTCGGCACCGAGTCGACGCGGGCGCCGTCGGTGAGGACCAGGTTGCGGTTGAGCTCGTAGGTGTCGGTGCCCTCCGCGGCGGCCCGGATCAGCACATCGCCGATCCACACCGCGTGCGCCTCCGCGCCCTGCAGCGCGCCCTTGTAGGCCACGTTGCTGCGGCAGTGCGGGGTGTCGTGGTCGATGAAGAGCCGGTGCTCCTGGTGCTGGCCGTTGTCGGTGAAGTACAGGCCGTAGAGCTCGGCCTCACCGCCCGGGGCGCCGTAGACCACCCGCGGGTGGAGCCGCACCAGATCGCCGCCGAAGGTGACGACCACGGACTTGAAGGTGGCGTCCCGGCCGACCAGCGCGGTGTGCTGACCGGCGTGGACCGCGGTGTCGTCCCAGTCCTGGACCGAGACCACGGTGAGCTTGGCGCCGTCGCCGATCAGGTACTCCACATTGGCGGCGACCGTGGCGTCACCGGTGTGGTCGATGACCACGACCGCCTCGGCGAAGGCGCCGATCTCGATCACCTGGTGGCCGAAGGCGGTGCCGCCCTCGCCGTGCACGGCGATCCGCACCGGCTCGGTGAGCACCGTCTCCTTGGGCACCGAGACGACCGACGCCTTCTCGAAGGAGCTGTACGCCTGCGCCGCCACCCGGTCCACCGGCTTGCCGGCCTTCCCCAGGCGCGCGTCGTCACGGCCCACGGTCTCGACCGTGACGCCCGCGGGGGCGGTCACCTCGACCTTGACGCCGCCGTCGGCGACGGCCGTGCCGTCGTGGAGACCGCGCAGCCGCTCCAGGGGGGTGAACCGCCAGTCCTCCTCGCGGCCGTGGGGCACCGGGAAGTCGGCCACGTCGTACGACGCGGGCGCGCTCACCCGGGCATCGGTGGGCTGGCCCACCTGGATGACGCCGTCCGTGGTGGATCCGGCCGGGATGGTTTCAGCCATGGCTGTCGTACTGCTCTCTTTCTGCCTGATGGGCCTGAGTGGGGTGCCCGGCGGAGGACTTCGGCCCCCGCCGGGCGGGGAGGGGGGTGGCGTCAGCCGACCGCGCCCTCCATCTGCAGCTCGATCAGCCGGTTGAGCTCCAGCGCGTACTCCATGGGCAGCTCGCGCGCGATCGGCTCGACGAAGCCGCGCACGATCATCGCCATGGCCTCGTCCTCGGACAGACCGCGGCTCATCAGGTAGAAGAGCTGGTCGTCGCTGACCTTGGAGACGGTCGCCTCATGGCCCATGGACACGTCGTCCTCGCGGACGTCCACATACGGGTAGGTGTCCGAGCGGGAGATCGTGTCGACGAGCAGGGCGTCGCACAGCACATTGGACTTGGAGCCCTCGGCGCCCTCGCCGATCTCGATCAGACCGCGGTAGGAGGTGCGGCCACCGCCGCGCGCCACCGACTTGGAGACGATGTTCGACGAGGTGCGGGGGGCCATGTGGACCATCTTGGCGCCGGCGTCCTGGTGCTGGCCCTCGCCCGCGAAGGCGATGGACAGGGTCTCGCCCTTGGCGTGCTCACCCATCAGGTAGACGGCGGGGTACTTCATGGTCACCTTGGAGCCGATGTTGCCGTCGACCCACTCCATGGTCGCGCCCTCGTAGGCCACGGCGCGCTTGGTGACCAGGTTGTAGACGTTGTTCGACCAGTTCTGGATGGTCGTGTAGCGGCAGCGGGCGCCCTTCTTGACGATGATCTCGACGACCGCGGAGTGCAGCGAGTCCGACTTGTAGATCGGCGCGGTGCAGCCCTCGACGTAGTGGACGTAGGCGTCCTCGTCGACGATGATCAGCGTCCGCTCGAACTGGCCCATGTTCTCGGTGTTGATGCGGAAGTACGCCTGCAGCGGGATCTCCACGTGCACGCCCTTCGGCACGTAGATGAACGAGCCGCCGGACCAGACCGCCGTGTTCAGCGAGGCGAACTTGTTGTCGCCCGCCGGGATCACGGTGCCGAAGTACTCCTTGAAGAGCTCCGGGTGCTCCTTGAGCGCGGTGTCGGTGTCCAGGAAGATGACACCCTGCTCCTCCAGGTCCTCACGGATCTGGTGGTAGACGACCTCGGACTCGTACTGGGCCGCGACACCCGCGACGAGGCGCTGCTTCTCGGCCTCCGGGATGCCCAGCTTGTCGTACGTGTTCTTGATGTCCTCGGGCAGCTCCTCCCAGGAGGCGGCCTGCTGCTCGGTGGAGCGGACGAAGTACTTGATGTTGTCGAAGTCGATACCCGACAGATCCGAGCCCCAGGTGGGCATGGGCTTCTTGCCGAAGAGCCGCAGGCCCTTCAGACGGAGCTTGAGCATCCACTCCGGCTCGGACTTCTTCGCCGAGATGTCGCGTACGACCTCCTCGGAGAGGCCGCGCTTGGCCGAGGCGCCGGCCACGTCGGAGTCGGCCCAGCCGTACTCGTAGTTGCCCAGACCCTCGAGCTCGGGGTGAGCGGTCTCCGTGGGGAGAGTCATTCGGGGTTCCTCCCGGCCGTGCTGGCAGATGCGGTGGTGGTCTTGGTGGTGCTGGGGTCGGTCTTCTCGACCTTGCCGGTCTTCGGAACGAACGTCGTGCACACCCCGTCGCCATGGGCGATGGTGGCCAGACGCTGCACATGGGTTCCGAGCAGCTGGGAGAAGACCTCGGTCTCCGCCTCACACAGCTGCGGATATCGCTCGGCTGCGTGGGCGACCGGGCAGTGGTGCTGGCAGAGCTGTTCGCCGACCGGCGCGCTGCGCGCCGTAGCAGCGTACCCGTCCGCGGAGAGTGCTCCGGCGAGCGCTTCGGTGCGGCCGCCGGGGGCGGCGGCCTCGACGGCGCCGCGGTACTCCTCCGCCTGGGCGGCGAGCCTGGCGCGGGCGAACGCCGCGACCGCGGCACGCCCTGCCTCGCCGCCTCCGGCGCTCTGCTCGATCCAGCGGAGAGCGTCGACGGCGAGCTTGTCATAGGCCTGGTCGAAGGCATCGCGACCGCAGTCGGTGAGCGCGAAGACCTTGGCCGGGCGGCCGCGCCCCCGCGCCCCGTACACCCTCTTCTCTCGGGGCTCGACGACGCCGTCGGCGACGAGGGTGTCCAGGTGACGGCGGACGGCCGCCTGGGTCAGCTCCAGCCGCAGGGCGAGCTCCGCCGCGGTGGAGGGGCCGTGGTCGAGGATGGAGCGCGCCACCCGGTTGCGGGTGCCGTGCTGCTCTTCCGGCGCGGACGCGGGCGTGCCGGACCGCGCGGCCGCTTCGGCCGCGCGTTCGTTCGGAGCCTCGCTCGCGTATTTCACAACGCCATTGTTGCGTAATTCTCCCGCGATCCACAAGCGAGGAGTTCACCGGTTCCGGTGTGGTGCATCACTTAGGTCTACCTAACTCCGAGACCGGGGCTCACCTGCGGCGACGCGTCCGGGCCCGATCGTCGTGCGCCGCGGCTTTCGGCCCTGCCGCCCACGGACGGCCCCGGGATTCGTAGACTGCCGGACATGCGAGAAGAGCCCGCGGTCGACATCGTCGCCCTGGTCAAGCGGTACGGCCCGAAGACCGCGGTCGACGGGCTCGATCTGTCCGTCGGCCGGGGCACCGTGACCGCCGTTCTGGGCCCCAACGGAGCCGGTAAGACCACCACCGTCGAGACCTGCGAGGGGTACCGCCGCCCCGACGCCGGGACGGTCCGGATATTCGGGCTCGACCCGGTCGCGGACGCCCCGGCGCTGCGCCCCCGGGTCGGGGTGATGCTCCAGTCCGGAGGCGTTTATTCCGGCGCGCGCGCAGAAGAGATGCTGCGCCACACCGCCTCCCTCCACGCGCATCCGGTGGATGTGAATCTGCTGATCGAGCGGCTCGGCCTCGGCTCCTGCGGCCGGACCACCTACCGGCGGCTCTCCGGGGGGCAGCAGCAGCGGCTCGCGCTCGCCATGGCCGTCGTCGGCCGCCCCGAGCTGGTCTTCCTCGACGAGCCGACCGCCGGACTCGACCCACAGGCCCGCCGCGCCACCTGGGACCTCATCCGCGATCTGCGGGACGACGGGGTCACCGTGATGCTGACGACCCACTACATGGACGAGGCCGAGCAGCTCGCCGACGATGTGGCGATCATCGACGGCGGCAAGGTGATCGCCCGGGGCACACCGGAGGAGCTGTGCCGGGGCGGCGCCGAGAACACCCTGCGCTTCATCGGCCGCCCCGCGCTCGACCTGGCCTCGCTGCTCAAGGCGCTGCCCGCCGACTCCACGGCCGCCGAGCTGACCTCCGGCTCGTACCGCGTCACCGGCAAGGTCAACCCCCAGATGCTGGCCACCGTCACCTCCTGGTGCGCGCAGAACGGGGTGATGCCGGACCGGATCTCGGTCGAGCGGCACACCCTCGAGGACGTCTTCCTGGAGCTCACCGGTAAGGAGCTGCGAGCGTGACCGCCACGGGCACTTTTCTCCCCAAGCCGGGGGCGGCCCCGCTGCCGCGGATGATCCGGGCGCAGGCCGCGCTGGAGACCCGGATGCTGCTGCGCAACGGCGAGCAGCTGCTGCTGACCGTCGTCATCCCGTCCCTGGTGCTGGTGCTCTTCAGCACCGTCGACATCGTCGACACCGGCTCCGACGGCAGCACCGTGGACTTCCTGGCGCCCGGTGTGCTGGCGCTCGCCGTGCTGTCCACGGCGTTCACCGGACAGGCCATCGCCACCGGCTTCGAGCGGCGCTACGGCGTGCTCAAGCGGCTCGCCGTCTCACCGCTGCCGCGGTGGGGGCTGATGGCCGCCAAGACCTGTGCGGTGCTGGTCACCGAGGTCATGCAGATCGTGCTGCTGACCGCGATCGCGCTGGCGCTCGGCTGGTCGCCGCACGGCGACCCGCTCTCCGTGGCGCTGCTGCTGATCCTCGGCACCGCGGCGTTCTCCGGCCTCGGGCTGCTGATGGCGGGCACCCTGAAGGCCGAGGCGACCCTGGCCGCCGCCAATCTGGTCTTCCTGCTGCTGCTCGTGGCCGGTGGCGTCATCGTGTCGCTCGACAAGTTCCCGGGTGGCGTGCGGAGCGCGCTGGAGCTGCTGCCGATCTCGGCGCTCTCGGGCGGGCTGCGGGACGTCCTCCAGGACGGGACCGGGACGCCGTGGCGGGATCTGGGGATCCTGGTGGTCTGGGCGGTGCTGGGGCTGGGCGCGGCGGCCCGCTTCTTCCGCTGGGAATAGCCCGGGTCTTCCGCTGGGAATAGCCCGGGGCGCCCTTACGGCCTGCGGCTTTACCGGAACACAACCCCCTCGTGAAAAGCTGCACAAGCGGCGGCCTACGATGGGCGGGTGCCGAATTCGCTGAATCCGTTCGAGCTGATCGCCCGGCGCTGGCAGCCCTCCGCGCGCTTCGTGGAGCGGGCCGCGCTGGCCACCGTGGTGATGGCCGTGGTCATCGTCGTGACCGGGGGCGCGGTCCGGCTCACCCAGTCCGGTCTGGGCTGTGACACCTGGCCCAAGTGCACCTCCGGCAGCCTCACGCCGACCTCCGACATGGGCATCCACGGCGCCATCGAGTTCGGCAACCGCATGCTGACGTACGTCCTGTGCGCCGTCATCGGCCTGCTGATCATCGCCGCCCGCGCCCGGACGCCGGTGCGCCGCCCCCTCACCCGGCTCGGCTGGGCCCAGTTCTGGATCGTCATGGGCAATGCCGTGGTCGGCGGCATCACGGTGCTCACCGGGCTCAACCCGTACATCGTCAGCTCGCACTTCCTGCTGTCCTCCGCGCTGCTCACGGTCGCCGTGCTGACCTGGTGGCGGGCGCGCGAAGGCGACGCCGAGCCGCGGGAGCTCGTGGCCGTGCCGGTGCGCCAGCTGACCCGGCTGCTGATCGCCGCCACCGGCGCGCTCATCGTCATCGGCACGGTGGTCACCGGCGCGGGCCCGCACGCCGGTGACGCCCGTAAGGTGCACCGCATCCCGCTGAACTGGCAGGAGATCACCCAGCTGCATGTGGACTTCGTCTACATCGTGCTGGGCCTCACCGTCGCCCTGTGGTTCACACTGCGGGCCGTGAAGGCACCCGCCGCCCAGCGCCGTACGGTCCTGGAGCTCCTCGTCGTACTGCTCGCGCAGGGCGTGATCGGGTACGTGCAGTACTTCACCCATCTGCCCGAGGTCGTCGTCGGCACCCACATGCTCGGCTCCTGCCTGGTGTGGATCGCGGTGCTGCGGGTGCTGCTCGCCCAGCGCGAGCGCGCCGCGCTTCCGGCGGCCGTGCCCGCCCCCCCCGGCGGGGCCGAGACCGTTCAGCCCGAGCCCGCCGCGTCCAGCCGGTAGACCCGGCGCGCGGTCCCGGCCGCGACCAGGCCGGCGATCCGCTGGGCCTCGGCCCGGGTGCAGATCCCCTCGCCGACCCACTCCTCCGCCAGCCGGGCCATTGACTGGCCGAACAGCCGGGACGCGGTCACATACAGCTCCGGCAGCGCCCGCGCGCCCGTCGAGAACAGCAGCTTGCCGAACGGCGCCTCGCCCAGGGTCTCCCCGGGCCACGGCCCGGCGTCCGCGTAGACATGCGGGAAGGCCGCGGCGAGCTGGGCCGCCCGCCGGTGGTGCGGCCGGTCCGGCAGCAACACCAGATCGGTGCCGAAGCCCGCCGTGGCCCGCAGGAAGCCGATGAGCGACTGCGGATCGGCACAGTGCAGCTGCACCGGAAGGCCGGTCGCCACGGCGCTCCACAGCAGATGCTGGGCGAGCGCGGGGTCGGGGGCGCGGTCCCGGGCCGGGCGGACGGTGAGCGCGAGCCAGCGGGCGGCGGCGCGCCGCACCTCGCGCGGGTCGGGCGGGATCTCGTCGCAGAAGGCGATCCCCATGGCGAAGGCGCTCGCGTGCTGGGCCGCCGCGTACAGCGCCTCCGCGGTGTTGCCGATGAAGGCGTCGACCGTGCCGGAGGTGTCGGCGACCTGCTCGGCCAGCGGCTCCAGCCGGACCACCTCGAGGACCGTGCCGTCGGCGGCCGCGGCCAGTTCGTCCGGGGTGCTGAGGTCGTCCCGGGCGCCGGACTCCAGCAGGAAGGTGCCGATGCCGGCGCCGCGCAGCAGCAGCCGCGCGGCGCGGTAGGCGCCCAGCTCACGGCGGCGGGCGAGATAGCTGACGGGCGCGCAGTGGGGCTCCATGCCCAGCAGCGGGGGGCACCAGCGGCGCACCGCGAGGCCGGTCCAGCTGTCGAAGAAGGTGGTGCCGGCCGGGGCCGCGCCGGACCCGGCGGCGGCCGCCAGATGGGTTTCGAACGAGCCGATTCCGAGCTCGCCGTCGACCGTGCCGTGGCTGTGCTGGTCGACCAGCGGCGGCAGGGTGATCGGCCCCGCCGCCGGGCCCGGCCCGTCACGGGGGACCGGGCCGGTCGGCGGGCCCACGGTGTCCGGGGAGTCCGTCGCCTCGTGCATCGCCGCCCGCCTCCTCGCCCTCCGGCATCGACGGGCTTAACGGACGGAAGGGGCACGAGGTGTCGCCGGACCCGTTCTCAGGCGTTCTACGAGGCGGCTGCCGGAGGGTTGCCGGGTCCGCCGAGCTGGATGCCGGCCATGCGCGTCCACTCGTACGGACCGGTGCGGACCTTGGCGGCGAGCTCGCCGTCGAAGTCGTCCTTGACGGTCAGCCCGGCGATCTCGGCGGCGCGGCGCGCGCCGTCCTGGGAGGGGGCCACGAGGACGCCCCATTCGCCGTCGGCGCCGACGAGGGCGATCCGGACGGCGCCGCGCCCGATGTGCGCGATCTGCCCCTCGGCGCCGCCGTGGCTCCCGGCGAAGGCCGTGATCTGGCGGGCGAGCCGCTCGGCCAGCTTCTCGTCCTTGGACGGCTTGGGCGGCTTCGGCGGCTTGGCCGGTGCTTCCGGCGCGGAGGGCTGGGCGGCGGACTCGCCGCTCTCGGGTGTCTCCGGCTGAGTGGTGTCTGCCATACAGCCGATGCTACCCGCCGGTAATCACCGCAGGAAAGGGTCCACGGCCACGGCGACGAACAGCAGCGAAACATAGGTGATCGACCAGTGGAACAGCCGCATCTCCTTGAGCTTCGCGCCCGTGACCCCGGCCCGGGCGCGCGCCTGGAGACCGTGCGCCTCCTTGAGCCAGAACCCGCCCAGCACGGCCGCGACGGCCGGGTAGAACCAGCCGGTGTAGCCCAGCGGCCACAGCAGCAGCGAGACGCCGACCATGGCCCAGCTGTAGAGGACGATCTGGCGCGCGACCGCCTTGTTGCCCGCGATCACCGGCAGCATCGGCACGCTGGCCCGCTCGTAGTCGTCCTTGACCTTCATCGACAGCGGCCAGTAGTGCGGCGGCGTCCAGAAGAAGATGACGAGGAAGAGGATGACGGCGGCCCAGGAGACCTCGTTGGTCACCGAGGACCAGCCGATGAGCACGGGCATGCAGCCCGCGATGCCGCCCCAGACGATGTTCTGCGAGGTGCGGCGCTTGAGCCACATCGTGTAGACGACGACGTAGAAGGCCAGCGCACCGAGCGACAGCATCGCGGACAGCGGGTTGACCAGCGCCCAGAACCAGGCCGTCGACCCCGCCGCGAGCACGAAGGCGAAGACGAGGCATTCCCGCGGCGAGACCATGCCGGTCACGAGCGGGCGCTGCGCGGTGCGCTCCATCAGCGCGTCGATGTCCCGGTCGTAATACATGTTGAACGCGGCGGCGCCGCCGGCCGACAGATAGCCGCCGACACAGGTGGCGACCACCAGCCACAGGTCCGGGACGCCCTGGGCGGCCAGGAACATGACCGGCACCGTCGTCATCAGCAGCAGTTCGATGACGCGCGGCTTCGTCAGCGCCACGAACGCCTTGACACGGGCCCCGAACGGCCGGTGACCGGAGCTCGTTTCGCTCGTCTCGAGCACCCCCGCAGGACGGGATTCGACGGCCGTCACGCACACCCCTGGTGGAAGCAAGAACCAGCAAGCACCGGACATGAAGAGCCGGTAAAGACTTGCGCGTACCACGCCACTCTAGACGTAGCGGATACGCCGCCCGCCGCCGGGGTCCCTCGTGTTGTAGCGGCACGGCAAGGCGCCCGTAAGGCGGCCACGCCCGGGGGACGACGGGCTCGGGCAGGACCCGGAACGGCGCCTTCCGCAGGGCTCGGGACGCCCTTCGGACGGGCCCCGGAGGGAATGCGGCAACCTCGGAATTCGTTCCTTATCCCGTTGGGCGGAACTCGAAAAGATGACCGTTGTTCCAGGGGTAGGCTCGACACCGCCGGTGTACATACGGTCACCGGATTTCGACATTGTGGAGAGGAGCCCTGACTCAGGGTGAGCACAAAGCCGACTACCACAGACCTCGAGTGGACCGATCTGGACCAGCGAGCCGTCGACACGGCCCGAGTCCTGGCCATGGACTCCGTACAGAAGGTCGGTAACGGCCACCCTGGCACGGCCATGAGCCTCGCGCCCGCCGCGTACCTGCTCTTCCAGAAGCTGATGCGGCACGACCCCTCCGACGCGGGCTGGGCGGGCCGGGACCGCTTCGTCCTCTCCCCCGGGCACACCAGCCTGACCCTCTACGTCCAGCTGTACCTGGCGGGCTTCGGTCTTGAGCTCGACGATCTGCGGTCGTTCCGCACCTGGGGCAGCAAGACCCCGGGTCACCCCGAGTTCGGCCACACCACCGGTGTCGAGACCACCACCGGCCCGCTGGGCCAGGGCATCGCCAACGCGGTGGGCATGGCGATGGCGGCCCGCTACGAGCGTGGCCTGTTCGACCCGGAGGCGCCCGAGGGCGCCTCTCCGTTCGACCACACCATCTGGGCGATCGTCTCCGACGGCGACCTGGAGGAGGGCATCTCCGCCGAGGCGTCCTCGCTGGCCGGCCACCAGAAGCTGGGCAGCATCGTCGCCCTGTACGACGACAATCACATCTCGATCGAGGGCGACACCGCGACCGCGCTCTCCGAGGACGTGCTGAAGCGCTACGAGGCGTACGGCTGGCACGTCCAGCGCATCGAGCAGTCCGAGAGCGGCGACTTCGACATCCACGCGCTGCACGCGGCGCTCAAGGCGGCGCAGGCCGAGACCGAGCGCCCCTCGATCATCGCGGCCCGTACGATCATCGCCTGGCCTGCCCCGAACGCGCAGAACACCGAGGCGTCCCACGGCTCGGCGCTCGGCGCCGACGAGGTCGCCGCCACCAAGCGCGTCCTCGGCTTCGACCCCGAGCAGCACTTCGCGGTCGACACGGACGTCATCAACCACACCCGCGCCCTGGTCGAGCGCGGCCGCGAGGCCCACGCCGCCTGGGACAAGAAGCTCCAGGAGTGGCGGAACGCCAACTCCGAGCGGGCCACCCTGTTCGACCGGATCACCGCGGGCGAGCTGCCCGAGGGCTGGGAGAGCGCGCTGCCGGTCTTCGAGCCGGGCAAGGACGTCGCCACCCGTAAGGCGTCCGGCCAGGTACTCAAGGCGCTCGGCGGGGTGCTCCCCGAGCTGTGGGGCGGCTCCGCCGACCTCGCGGGCTCCAACAACACCACGATCGACGCGTCCTCGTCCTTCCTCCCGAAGGGCAACCCGCTGCCGGAGGCCGACCCGTACGGCCGCACGATCCACTTCGGCATCCGCGAGCACGCCATGGGCTCGACCATGAACGGCATCGCCCTGCATGGCAACACCCGTGTCTACGGCGGTACCTTCCTGGTCTTCTCCGACTACATGCGCCCGGCCGTCCGGCTCGCCGCGCTGATGAAGCTGCCGGTCACCTACGTGTGGACGCACGACTCCATCGGCCTCGGCGAGGACGGCCCGACTCACCAGCCGGTGGAGCACCTGTCCGTGCTGCGCGCCATCCCGGGCCTGAACGTGGTCCGCCCGGCCGACGCCAACGAGACGGCCATCGCCTGGCGGGAGATCACCCGCCGCCACACCGCGAACCCGGCTCCGCACGGCCTGGCCCTGACCCGGCAGAACGTGCCGACCTACGAGGCCGACGAGAACGCCGCCAAGGGCGGCTACGTCCTCTTCGAGGCCGAGGGCGGTCAGCCGCGGGTCATCCTCATCGGCACCGGTTCCGAGGTGCAGCTCGCCGTGGAGGCGCGCGAGCAGCTCCAGGCCGCCGGGATTCCCACCCGCGTGGTGTCGATGCCCTCGGTCGAGTGGTTCGAGGAGCAGGACAAGGGGTACCGGGAGACAGTGCTGCCGCCGTCCGTCAAGGCTCGGGTGGCCGTCGAGGCGGGTATCGGCCTGACCTGGTACCGCTACGTCGGCGAGGCCGGCCGCATCGTCTCGCTGGAGCACTTCGGCGCCTCGGCCGACTACAAGGTGCTCTTCCGGGAGTTCGGCCTCACCGCCGAGGCCGTGGTCACCGCCGCCCGCGAGTCCCTCGCCGACGCCGGGCGCTGACCTCCACAGACGACGTAAGTGCGACGAGTAGGAGAACACACCCCATGACAGACGCACTCAAGCGGCTGGCCGACGAAGGCGTCGCGATCTGGCTCGACGACCTCTCCCGCAAGAGGATCACCTCCGGCAATCTGGCCGAGCTGATCGACCAGCAGCATGTCGTAGGCGTCACCACCAACCCGTCGATCTTCCAGAAGGCGATCTCCGGCGGCGACGGCTACCAGCAGCAGGTGGCCGACCTCGCGGTCCGCGGGGTCACCGTCGAGGAAGCCGTCCGCATGATCACCACGGCGGACGTCCGCGACGCGGCCGACATCCTCCGGCCGGTGTACGACGCGACCGGCGGCCAGGACGGCCGGGTCTCCATCGAGGTGGACCCGCGCCTGGCCCACAACACGGCCGCCACCATCGCCGAGGCCAAGCAGCTGGCCTGGCTGGTGGACCGGCCCAACACGTTCATCAAGATCCCGGCGACCGAGGCAGGGCTGCCCGCGATCACCGAGGTGATCGGCCTGGGCATCAGCGTCAATGTCACGCTGATCTTCTCCCTGGAGC
The DNA here is from genome assembly GCF_042750115.1 of Streptomyces sp. NPDC059455. Classification (NCBI taxonomy): domain Bacteria; kingdom Bacillati; phylum Actinomycetota; class Actinomycetes; order Kitasatosporales; family Streptomycetaceae; genus Streptomyces; species Streptomyces sp. NPDC059455. Next base: position 32,336 of record NZ_JBHYVB010000062.1, on the reverse strand, counting down.
GGTACCGCGCGGTCATGGACGCCTTCCTGGCCGGTCTGGAGAAGGCCAAGGCCGCGGGTCTCGACCTGCAGAAGATCCACTCGGTGGCGTCCTTCTTCGTCTCCCGCGTGGACACCGAGATCGACAAGCGCATCGACAAGCTCGGCACCGATGAGGCCAAGGCGCTGCGCGGCAAGGCCGCCGTCGCCAACGCCCGCCTCGCGTACCAGGCGTACGAAGAGGTCTTCAGCTCCGACCGCTGGGCCGTCCTGGACCGGGCGAACGCCAACAAGCAGCGTCCGCTGTGGGCCTCGACCGGTGTCAAGGACCCGGCGTACAAGGACACCATGTACGTCGTGGATCTGGTCGCCCCCGGCACCGTCAACACCATGCCGGAGGCCACCCTGGAGGCGGTCGCCGACCACGGCGAGATCAGCGGTGACACCGTGCGCGGCACGTACGAGCAGGCCAAGGCCGACCTCGACGCGCTGGCCGGGATCGGGATCTCCTACGACGACGTCGTCCAGGTGCTGGAGGACGAGGGCGTCGAGAAGTTCGAGTCCTCGTGGAACGACCTGCTGAAGTCCACCGAGGCGGAGCTCAAGCGCCTCGCACCCTCGGAGGCGTGAAAACGTGAGCAGCAGCAATCCGCTGCGTGACCCACGAGACCGGCGGCTCCCGCGCATCGCGGGGCCGTCCGGCCTCGTGATCTTCGGCGTCACGGGCGACCTGTCCCGTAAGAAGCTGATGCCGGCCATCTACGACCTGGCCAACCGCGGGCTGCTGCCCCCGGGCTTCTCACTCGTCGGCTTCGCCCGCCGCGACTGGGAGAACGAGGACTTCGCCCAGGTCGTGCACGACGCGGTCAAGGAACACGCGCGGACCCCGTTCCGCGAGGAGGTCTGGCAGCAGCTGGCCGAGGGGTTCCGCTTCGTCCCCGGCGTGTTCGACGACGACGAGGCGTTCGTCCGGCTGCGGGCGACCATAGAGGAACTCGACAAGGCGCGCGGCACCGGCGGCAACTTCGCCTTCTATCTGTCGGTCCCGCCGAAGTTCTTCCCCAGCGTCGTCCAGCAGCTCAAGAAGCACGGGCTGTCGCACGGACAGGGCGACTCCTGGCGGCGCGCGGTCATCGAGAAGCCGTTCGGCCACGACCTGAAGAGCGCCCAGGATCTCAACCAGGTCGTCCACGAGGTCTTCCGGCCCAGTGACGTCTTCCGGATCGACCACTACCTGGGCAAGGAGACGGTCCAGAACATCCTGGCGCTGCGCTTCGCCAACACGATGTTCGAGCCGATCTGGAACCGGTCGTACGTCGACCATGTACAGATCACCATGGCCGAGGACATCGGCATCGGCGGGCGCGCGGGCTACTACGACGGCATCGGCGCGGCCCGCGACGTCATCCAGAACCACCTGCTGCAGCTGCTCGCGCTGACCGCCATGGAGGAGCCCGCCTCCTTCGACGCGTCCTCCCTGGTCACCGAGAAGCTGAAGGCGCTCAGGGCGGTCAAGCTGCCCAAGGACCTGGGCAAGCACACGGTGCGCGCCCAGTACGCCCCCGGCTGGCAGGGCGGCGAGGAGGTGCACGGCTACCTCGAGGAGGAGGGCATCGACCCCCACTCGAAGACCGACACCTACGCCGCGATCAAGCTGGAGATCGACAACCGCCGCTGGGCGGGTGTCCCCTTCTACCTGCGCACCGGCAAGCGGCTGGGGCGGCGGGTCACCGAGATCGCGGTGGTCTTCCAGCGCGCCCCGCACTCCCCCTTCGATACCACCGACACCCAGGAGCTCGGGCAGAACGCCCTGGTCATCCGGGTGCAGCCGGACGAGGGCGTCACCATCCGGTTCGGCTCCAAGGTGCCCGGCACCTCCATGGAGATCCGGGACGTGACGATGGACTTCCAGTACGGCGAGTCCTTCACCGAGTCCAGCCCCGAGGCGTACGAGCGGCTGCTGCTGGACGTCCTGCTCGGCGAGGCGAACCTCTTCCCCCGCCATGAGGAGGTCGAGCAGTCCTGGCGGATCCTGGACCCGATCGAGGAGTACTGGGACCAGCACGGCAGGCCCGAGCAGTACACCTCCGGGACCTGGGGGCCGAAAGCCGCGGACGAGATGCTCGCACGAGACGGACGGAGCTGGCGGCGGCCATGAACATCGATCTCACGGACACCACGTCCAGCCGGATCAACTCCGCTCTGGTCCAGGCACGCAGGGCCACCGGCACCCCGGCCGTGGGCATGGTGCTCACCCTCGTCATCGTCACCGACGAGGGCAACCACTACGACGCGCTGCGGGCGGCGAGCGAGGCGTCCAAGGAACACCCCTCGCGCACCCTGGTCGTCATCAAGCGGCCGGGCCGGTCGCCGCGCGACCGCAAGATGGCCCGGATGGACGCCGAGGTGCGGGTCGGCGGCGAGACCGGCACCGGCGAGACGGTGCTGCTGCGGCTGCACGGCGAACTCGCCAACCACGCCTACTCGGTGGTCCTGCCGCTGCTGCTGCCGGACGCCCCGGTGGTGGTGTGGTGGCCGGAGGACGCCCCTGAGCACCCCGCCGAGGATCTGCTCGGGAAGCTGGCCCAGCGCCGGATCACCGACGCCCAGGCCACCGAGGACCCGGTGGCGTCCCTGGGGCTGCGGGCCGCGACCTACACCCCGGGCGACACCGATCTGGCGTGGACCCGGATCACCCCGTGGCGCAGCGTCCTGGCCGCGGCCCTGGACCAGCGGCACTCCTCGATCACCTCCGCGGTCGTCGAGGGCGAGGCGTACAACCCGAGCAGCGAGCTGCTCGCGCTGTGGCTCGCCCAGCGGCTGGGGGTGCCGGTGGACCGGCAGGTCTCGGAGGGCCCCGGGCTGACCGCGGTGCGGCTGGAGACGGCCGACGGCGTGATCTGCCTGGACCGGGCGAACGGCTCGCTGGCCGAGCTGGCGATGCCGGGCCAGCCCGACCGGCATGTGGCGCTGCAGCGGCGTGAGATGTCGGAGCTGATCGCCGAGGAGCTGCGCCGGCTGGACCCCGACGAGATCTACGAGTCGTCGGTGAAGTTCGGCGTGAGCAAGCTGGGCAAGGGCGGCGTGGGGACGCTGGAGCGGGACGCCAAGGCCGCCCCGGCGACCCAGGTGGTGCCGCCCGGCGCGGACCTGCCGCCGCTGCCGACCCGGGACCCGGAGACGCCGTCGGAGCACGCTCCGGGCTCGCCGAAGAACCCGCCGCAGGCACCGGCCCAGCCGCCGGTTCCCAAGCCCCACCCCCCGAAGTCCCAGGAGCAGAAGTCCCAGGAGCAGAAGGCGGACGGGAAGGCGGACAAATGACCGCACCACAGGTGGTCGTCCACCGCGACAAGGAGCTGATGGCCCAGGCCGCGGCGGCCCGGCTGATCACGAAGATCGTGGACGCCCAGGCCGCCCGTGGCTCGGCCTCGGTCGTCCTGACCGGCGGGCGCAACGGCAACGGCCTGCTGGCCGCGCTCGGCGCCTCCCCGGCGCGCGACGCGGTCGACTGGTCGCGGCTGGACCTGTGGTGGGGCGATGAGCGATTCCTGCCCGACGGCCATGCGGACCGCAATGTCACACAGGCCCGCGAGGCGCTGCTGGACGCGGTGGAGCTGGACCCGGCGCGGGTGCACGCGATGCCCGCGTCCGACGGGCCCCACGGCGGCGATGTGGACGCGGCGGCCGAGGTGTACGCGGCCGAGCTGGCCCGGGCCGCGCGGCCGGAGAACCACGGCGCGGTGCCGTCGTTCGACGTGCTGCTGCTCGGCGTCGGCCCGGACACCCATGTGGCCTCGCTCTTCCCCGAGCTGCCCGCCGTCCGGGAGACCGAGCGGATGGTGGTCGGGGTGCGCGGTGCGCCCAAGCCGCCGCCGGTGCGGATCTCGCTGACCCTGCCGGCGATCCGCGCGGCACGGGAGGTGTGGCTGCTGGCGGCCGGTGAGGACAAGGCGAAGGCGGTCACGATCGCGCTGTCGGGCGCCGGGGAGCTGCAGGCTCCGGCGGCGGGCGCGCGCGGCCGCCGCCGGACGCTGTGGCTGCTGGACCGGGCCGCGGCGGCGGGGCTGCCGCGCGAGCTGTACCCCCCGGCCTCGCCGTAACCCTCGAATGGCACACACACCAACCCCCGGGCCCCCGAAGCGCCCGGGGGATCGTTCATCTATGCGCCCAAGGACCTCAGCGGCCGCGCAGCGAGCGGTAGGTGGCGACCAGGTGCTCGGTGGAGGCGTCCAGACCGGGCACCTCGGCGCCCTCGGTCAGGGCGGGCTCGACGCGCTTGGCGAGCACCTTGCCCAGCTCCACCCCCCACTGGTCGAAGGAGTCGATGTTCCACACCGCGCCCTGGACGAAGACCTTGTGCTCATAGAGGGCGACCAGCTGGCCCAGCACCGACGGGGTCAGCTCATGGGCGAGGATCGTGGTGGTCGGGCGGTTGCCGTCGAAGGTCTTGTGCGGCACCAGCTCCTCGGGCACTCCCTCGGCGGCGACCTCCTCGGCGGTCTTGCCGAAGGCCAGCGCCTGGCCCTGGGCGAAGAGGTTGGCCATCAGCAGATCGTGGTGGGACTCCAACCCGGCCGGCAGGTCCTTCACGGGCCGCGCGAAGCCGATCAGATCGGCCGGGACCAGCTTGGTGCCCTGGTGGAGCAGCTGGTAGTAGGCGTGCTGGCCGTTGGTGCCGGGGGTGCCCCAGACGATGGGGCCGGTCTGCCAGCCGACGCGGTTGCCGTCCCGGTCCACATGCTTGCCGTTGGACTCCATGTCCAGCTGCTGCAGATAGTCGGTGAACCGCGAAAGATAGTGGCTGTACGGCAGGACGGCATGCGCCTGGGCCCCGTGGAAGTTGCCGTACCAGATGCCCAGCAGGCCCATCAGCAGCGGGACGTTCCGCTCCGGCGGGGCGGTGGAGAAGTGCTCGTCGACCAGGTGGAAACCGGCCAGCATCTCGCGGAAGCAGTCCGGGCCGATGGCGACCATCAGGGAGAGGCCGATGGCCGAGTCGTAGGAGTAGCGCCCGCCGACCCAGTCCCAGAACCCGAACATGTTGTCCGTGTCGATGCCGAACTCGGCGACCTTCTCGGCGTTGGTCGACACCGCCACGAAGTGCTTGGCGACGGCCTCCTGACCGGCCCCGAGCCCGGTCAGCAGCCAGTCGCGGGCGGAGACGGCGTTGGTGATGGTCTCGATGGTGGTGAAGGTCTTGGAAGCGACGATGAACAGCGTCTCGGCCGGGTCCAGGTCGCGCACCGCCTCGTGCAGATCCGCGCCGTCCACATTGGAGACGAACCGGAACGTCATCGAGCGGTCGCTGTAGGAGCGCAGCGCCTCGTACGCCATCTTCGGGCCCAGATCGGAGCCGCCGATGCCGATGTTGACAACGTTCTTGATCCGCTTGCCGGTGTGGCCGGTCCAGTCGCCGGACCTGACGCGGTCGGTGAAGACGGCCATCTTGGCGAGCACGGCGTGCACTTCGCCGACGACGTCCTCGCCGTCCGCCCTGATCTCCGCGGAGCGCGGTGCGCGCAGCGCGATGTGCAGCACCGCGCGGTCCTCGGTGGTGTTGATCCGCTCGCCGCGGAACATGGCGTCGCGCAGCTCGGCCACCTTGGTGGCGCTCGCCAGTTCGCGCAGCAGCCGCAGGGTCTCGTCGGTCACCAGGTGCTTGGAGTAGTCGACGTGGAGATCGCCGACCTGAAGGGTGAGACGGCTCCCGCGCTCCGGGTCGCCCGCGAACAGGTCGCGCAGATGAGCGTCGCCCAGCTCCTTGCGGTGTGCGGCCAGCGCGTGCCACTCCGGCAGCTGGTCCAGCCTGGTGCGGCCTTCCATGTTCATCTCGGACATCAGCCCACTTCTCGTCGGTACCTGGCCCCCGTGGCCACCAACCTAATTGATGACGGACCGCATTCCCGGAACGAGGGCCGCCACCCCGCAGACGAAGAGCGCGGCGGCCCCCAGCGCTGGGGTATTGAGCCCCCACGCCTGGGCCATCACCCCGCCCAGCAGCGCGCCGAGCGGGGCGCCCGCGATCGACAGGGTGCGGAACGCGGAGCTCACCCGCCCGAGTGCCCCGTCGGGGCTGCGCTGCTGCATCATCGTCACCTCGGTGACGTTCCAGACGATCCCCGCGAAGCCGAAGAGGCCCATGGCGGCGACCGCGACCGGCAGGCTCCGTATCGCCCCGAGGGCGACCAGGGCGCCGATCTGCGCGATGCCGCACACCACGAGGGCACGGGCGCGCCCCAGCTTCTCGGTGAGCCGGGCGGCCACCAGACCCCCGGCCACGCTGCCGATCCCGTAGACGGTGATGACGGCCGCGTAGCCGGTGTTCCCGGCGTCCAGCCAGCCGGTGATGTGCAGTACCAGGGTGGCGATGAGCGCGCCGATGCCGATGTTGCACAGCGTGGTGGAGGCGCACAGCGCCCGCAGCGTGCGATCCCGCCACAGCGCGGCCAGGCCCTCGGCGATATCGCGCCGCAGCGACCCGCCCGGCGGGCGCGGGGCCCGCTCGGGGGGTGCCGCCCCCAGTGAGGCGACCAGCGCGGCGGCGGCGAGATAGGTGACCGCGTCCGCCGCGTACGGCATCGCGGCGCCGAGGCCGAGCAGCACCGGCACCAGCGGGGCGCCCACGAACCGGCCCATGACCTCCTGCCCGGTCATCAGCCGGGCGTTGGCCCGGCCCAGCGCCCGCTCCCCCACCACGGACGGCAGCAGCGCCGTGGCGGCGTTGTCGAACAGGGTCTGGAGCGTGGTGAGGGCGAAGGCGAGGGCGAGCAGCAGCCCGATAGTGGCCCGGTCCAGCCACACCGCGACGGCGAACCCCGCCATCAGGACGGCCCGCGCGCCGTCCACCGCCCACATCGCCCGCCGCTGGTCCACCCGGTCCGCGACCGCCCCGCCGATCAGCCCGAACAGCAGCCAGGGCAGGAAGCCGCAGGCGGTCACCAGCGAGACCAGCACCGGCGAATCGGTCAGCGAGACGGCCAGCAGCGGCAGCGCCGCACCCCGCAGCGCGTCCCCGAACCGGGAGACGACCGCGGCCGCCCACAGCCGCCCGAACCCCCCGCGCCACGCGGGCCCCGCCGGTTTCCCGGCACCCACCTCACCGGCGTCCACCGCGGCCATGACGATCCCCCTCCGCCCCATGCGCCGGCCCCCGCCCGGCGGAACGGCTCCCCCGGTGATCCAGCACCCCACGACCGTAGCCCGCACCACTGACAACGGCCCGGCCGCGCACCCCTCGAAGGAGGTGCCCGGCCGGGCCGTCGTACCGCGTTGTGTGCCTAGATCTCGCCCCGGAGCTTGGCGAGTGCCTCGGCGAGGATCGCCTCGCCGTCGGCGTCGCTGCGCCGCTCCCGTACGTACGCCAGGTGCGTCTTGTACGGCTCGGTGCGCGGCGGGTCCGGCGGGTTGTCCCGGTCCTTGCCGGCCGGGAAGCCGCAGCGGGGGCAGTCCCACGTGTCAGGGATCTGCGCGTCGCTGGCGAAGCTCGGCACGGTCTCATGCCCGTTCGAGCACCAGAAGGAGATGCGCAGGCGCGGCGCCGATTCGCCTCGCTCGGCTTCTCCCATCGGCCCCGCCCCGACCCGACTTCCACGGATCGCGTTGCCACTTGCCACGGTCGTAACTCCCTGCGTGATGGTGCCGCGAAGCCTCGATTGTCAGCTTCGCCGCCCGGCGCCCCAGTCTACGTAAGGCCCAACGCGCGTCCAGTGAGAGGAGTTACACCCGTCACGGAGGACGCCATGCCATCATAGGCCGCATATGGGCCCCGCTGACGACGGTACGTCAGTTATCGGGCGTCAGCCGGGCCCCGGACGGGCCCCGCCGGCGGACCCTCAGTCGAGCTTCATCAGCAGCCCGAGCACGACGATGCAGACGAACCACAGCAGCCCGACCACCACGGTGATGCGGTCCAGGTTGCGCTCGGCGACCGAGGAGCCGCCCACCGAGGACTGCATGCCGCCACCGAACATGTCGGACAGGCCGCCGCCCTTCCCCTTGTGCATGAGCACCAACATCATCAACAGCAGGCTGAAGATGATGAGGGCGATCGAGAACCCCATGATCACAGCTGGACCAACCTTCTCGGGCTTGTACGGACGTCGGGGGCCGGACGGTGCGATTTCCGCCGCCTCGACCCCCGACAGGGTACGACGACGCGCGCGCTAGGGCCTACTCACTGGTCGCGGAAACGAACGATCTTGACGAATTCCTCCGCGTCCAGCGACGCGCCGCCGATCAGGGCGCCGTCCACATCCGGCTTGGCCATGATCGCGGCGACGTTCCCTGACTTCACCGAGCCGCCGTACTGGATCCTGACCTTGTCGGCGACCTCCTGGCCGTAGAGCTCGGCGAGCCGGCCGCGGATGGCCCCGCAGACCTCCTGGGCGTCCTCGGGGGTCGCGACCTCGCCGGTGCCGATCGCCCAGACCGGCTCGTAGGCGATCACGATGGTCTCGGCCTGCTCGGCCGGGACGTCCTTCAGGCCGCCGTCCACCTGGGCGAGGGTGTGCGCGACCTGGTTGCCCGCCTTACGGACGTCGAGGCCCTCGCCGACGCACAGGATCGGGGTGAGGTCGTTGCGGAAGGCCGCCTTGACCTTGGCGTTGCACAGCTCGTCGGTCTCGTCGTGGTACTGGCGCCGCTCCGAGTGCCCGACGACGGCGTAGGCGCACCTGAGCTTGGCCAGCATCGGGCCGGAGATCTCGCCGGTGTAGGCGCCGGAGTCATGCGCCGAGATGTCCTGGGCGCCATACTTGATCTTCAGCTTGTCGCCGTCGACCAGGGTCTGCACGGACCGCAGATCGGTGAAGGGCGGCAGCACCGCGACCTCCACGGCCTCGTAGTCCTTGTCGGCGAGCCCGAAGGCGAGCTTCTGGACGTGGGCGATGGCCTCGAGGTGGTTGAGGTTCATCTTCCAGTTGCCCGCCATCAGCGGCATACGGTCACTCACGGTGTTCAGTCCTCCAGTGCGGCGAGGCCGGGGAGCGTCTTGCCCTCGAGGAATTCGAGGCTCGCTCCACCGCCGGTCGAGATGTGGCCGAAAGCGTTCTCGTCGAAGCCCAGGATGCGCACGGCCGCGGCGGAGTCGCCGCCGCCGACCACGGTGAAGGCCGGGCTGTCCAGGAGCGCCTGGGCCACGGCCCGGGTGCCTTCGGCGTAGTCGGGGTGCTCGAAGACGCCCATGGGGCCGTTCCAGAAGACGGTGGCCGCGTCGGCCAGCTTCGAGGCGTAGAGCTTGCGGGTCTCCGGGCCGATGTCCAGGCCCTGGAGGTCGGCCGGGATCGCGTCCGCGGCGACGAGCCGCGGGTTCGCGGGGGCCTTGGTCTTCAGGTCCGGGAATTCGGGCGCGGCCGTGACATCGACCGGGAGCACGAACTCCACACCGCGCTCCTTGGCCCGGCGCAGATAGTCCTGGACCGCCGGGACCTGGTCCTCCTGCAGCAGCGAGCCGCCGACCTCGTGGCCCTGGGCCTTGAGGAAGGTGTAGGCCATGCCGCCGCCGATCAGGATGCGGTCGGCCTTCTCCAGGAGGTGGTCGATCACGCCGAGCTTGTCGGAGACCTTGGCGCCGCCGAGGACCACCGCGTAGGGCCGCTTGACGTCCTCGGTGAGCTTCTTCAGCACCGAGAGCTCGGCGGCGATCAGGTCGCCCGCGGCGTGCGGCAGCCGCGCCGGGAGGTCGTACACCGAGGCGTGCTTGCGGTGGACCGCGCCGAAACCGTCGCCCACATAGAGGTCGGCGAGGGCGGCGAGCCGGTCGGCGAAGGCGCCGCGCTCGGCGTCGTCCTTACTGGTCTCACCGGCGTTGAAGCGCAGGTTCTCCAGCAGCGCGACCTCGCCGTCGCCGAGCCCCGCCACGGTGGCCCGGGCGCTGTCGTCCACGGTGTCGGTCGCGAAGGCGACCTGCTTGCCGAGGAGTTCGCCGAGCCGCCGGGCGACCGGGGCGAGCGAGTACTGGGGGTCCGGGGCGCCCTTGGGGCGGCCCAGGTGCGAGGCGACGATCACCTTGGCGCCCCGGTCCAGGAGCTTGGTGATCGTCGGGACGGCGGCGCGGATCCGGCCGTCGTCGGTGATCGTCTCGCCGTCGAGCGGGACGTTCAGATCGGCACGGACGAAGACCCGCTGCCCGGCGACCTGAAGATCGTCAATCGTCTTCACAGGGATGACTCCTTGATCATGGATCGGGGCCCGTTACGACGGCGTCGTAGCGGGCCCCGTTTCCTAGCTCATCGGGACAGCGGTCAGAGCCGGCCGCCGACGAAGACCGTCAGGTCGACGAGGCGGTTGGAGTAGCCCCACTCGTTGTCGTACCAGCCGACGACCTTGACCTGCTTGCCCTGGACCATGGTCAGGGAGGAGTCGAAGGTGCAGGACGCGGGCCAGTTGACGATGTCCGAGGAGACGATCGGGTCCTCGGTGTACTCGAGGATGCCCTTGAGCTGACCCTCGGCGGCCTTCTGGAAGGCGGTGTTGATCTCGTCCTTGGTGACCTCGCGGTCGAGCTCCAGGACGAGGTCGGTGACCGACCCGGTCGGGACCGGGACGCGCATCGCGATGCCGTCCAGCTTGCCCTTGAGCTGCGGGAGGACCAGCGCGGTGGCCTTGGCGGCACCGGTGGAGGTCGGGATGATGTTCTCGGCCGCCGCGCGGGCGCGACGCAGGTCCTTGTGCGGGAAGTCCAGGATGCGCTGGTCGTTGGTGTACGCGTGGACCGTCGTCATCATGCCCTTGACGATGCCGAAGCTCTCGTCGAGGACCTTGGCCATCGGCGCCACACAGTTGGTGGTGCAGGAGGCGTTGGAGATGACGTGGTGGTTCGCCGGGTCGTACTTGTCCTGGTTGACGCCCATCACGATGGTGATGTCCTCGTTCTTGGCGGGCGCGGAGATCAGGACCTTCTTGGCGCCGGCGGCAAGGTGCTTGGCCGCGTCCTCACGCTTGGTGAAGATGCCGGTGGACTCCACCACGATGTCGGCGCCGAGCTCGCCCCACGGAAGGGCGGCCGGGTCGCGCTCGGCCATCGTCTTGAAGGTCTGGTTTCCCACCGTGATGGTGTCCTCGGTGTGGCTGACCTCGTGCTTCAGCCGGCCGAGGATGGAGTCGTACTTGAGCAGGTGGACCAGGGTGGCGTTGTCGGTCAGGTCGTTGACACCGACGATCTCGATGTCCGCGCCCTGCTCAAGGAGCGCGCGGAAGTAGTTGCGACCGATGCGGCCGAAGCCATTGATGCCTACGCGGATCGTCACGAACCGATCTCCTCGTTGGTGTGCCGGTCTGGACGCCGGCGAACGTGTAATGGGATGTCCCCGACCGCCTCCGACCCTACCGCTATCACGGGACGTACGTGACATTGGCATCGGCGGCCCATGACCACCGGAAAGTGGTACGGACCGCCGATTCAGTCACGATGTGTCACGCGCTGTCAACGACGCAGCGCACGTAGCGCGTCGCCCACCAGCCGGGCCCTCTGGGCGGCGTCCGGGACATGCTCCAGGCCGAATCCCAGCAGCACGGTGTCCCGGGTCGTGACGCCCGCGACGGTGTGGAACAGCTCCCGGGAACGGGACCAGTCCCCGGCGTTCGCCGGGCTGCCCTCCGGCGCCCCCCGCACCGACCACGGGCCGAGCGCGGTCTCGAAGCCCTCGGAGTCCTCGGCGGTGCCGCCGACGGTGAGTTCGGTGTCGTCCACGAAGGCGCCCCGGCCGCCGGTGCCCGGGTCGGTGACGTACGAGATGGCCAGCTCGACCTTCTTGCCCGCGTAGCCGCTCAGGTCCAGCGAGACCGGCCGCCATCCCTCGGAGGAGCCCGTCAGGCTGTTCCAGGAGCCCGTGCTGCCCTTCGCGGTGCAGCCGTCGTCGCCGGGGGTCAGGTAGTGCTTCAGGAACGGGTGCAGATTGAGCAGGAAGCCCCCCTCGCACTCGGTGGGCACCTTGGTGGAGGAGCCGCCGCCCGCGTCGGGGAGGGTGGTCCAGTCGTCCTGGCCCGCGGTGCGCGCCTCGATGATCACATGGTCGTAGCCGGGCTCGGTGTCATAGCTGAGCCGGAAGTCCAGGGCCGGTTTGTCGGCGGCGGACACACCGCCGAGGTCCACCGTGCGGGACAGCCGCATCCAGGAGTTGTCACGGTGGCCCGCGGCAGCCATCCAGTCGCCCTCATAAGGCTGGTACGGGGTGCGCGTGTTCGGGTACTCCCCCGCGCCCGCGCTGCGGAACTGGGGGAAGTCCTCGGGCGGCAGCACATCGGAGGTGACGGTGTAGGCGCCCGCGGCGTCCAGGGGGTTGCCCGGGGCGTCGCCGAGGTTCGCGCCGGTGCCCGCGAGCGCGCCGGCGCCCTGGAAGGACGTGGGCGACTTCAGGGTGAGCCGGCTGTCGGCGCCCAGGTAGTACTGGCTGAAGTCGTCGGTGTCGGCCGGTCCCACCTCGGAGCTGCCGCCCGCCCGTTCACCGGTGGTGATCAGCTTGCCGCCCTCGTTGAGGAAGTCGCGCACCGCGAGCAGGGTCGGGCCGCCGGGCCGCTCGGCGCCGGTGTACCAGAGCACGGTCTTGAAGTGGCTCAGCACTCCGAGCGCGGACGGCGCCCCCTGGGTGGCCACGTCCCAGACGGCGGCCTTACGGCCGTTGTCGGCCAGTGCCCGGGTGTACGCGGCGGTGTGCCGGGCCGGGGAGGTGCCGCCCTCCTCGGCGATCACCAGCGTGTCGGCGCGGGGCCGCTCGGCGACGGTGAAGGTGAACGGCTCACTGGCGGTCCGCTCGCCGTTCTTCGTACGACCGGAAAACCAGACCTTGACCTTCTGTCCGGGGTCCGCGCCCTTGACGGCGGCGCGGTACTGGTCGAAGCGGATGTTGTCCTCACCGCCGTAGGCCTCACCGCCCTGCCACGCCTTCAGTGGGGCGGTGTGGGTACGGCCCCCGTCCACCCGGTAGTTGAGCTTCTTGTCGCGAACGCTCTTGCGGACGGTCACCGAGACGTCCTGGTCACCGCCGCGCGCGTACGACGTGCTGAAGGCGTCCGGGGTGAAGTCCCGCGCGCTCATACCGACCGATGACGAGGGCCGGTCGGGGTGTTCGGCGGTCTCGGCGACGGAGAGCGCGAACGGGATGTTCTTGGTGAACTCCTGCGCGATCAGCTTCTCGTCGTCCGGGAAGGTGAAGACGGACGCGCAGTCGCGCGGCTGCCAGGCGTCGTCCGGGTCGACGTTGGAGGCGGTCTGACACGTCGACATCTCCGGGGTGAACATCATCATCCCGTTGACGTTCGCCGCGTGACCGTCGGCCTCGCCGTTGGTGGTGTACAGCTCGGAGGAGACCTGCGGGTGGTAGCCGGGGATCGCGGAGTGCTCCGGGGTCCCGGCGAGGGACTTGTAGAGGACGTCGTCGGGGGTCGGGGTGGCAACCTGCCAGCCGACGCCGTACAGCAGCAGTTCGGCGGCCGAGTGGTAGTTGATGCCGTAGGTGAAGCCGACGCGCTTCTCGAAGGCGTCCAGCGCCCTGGTCTCCGGCTCCGAGGCGGCGGCCGGGCCCCGGTAGGTCTCATCGGCCGGGTCGGCGGACGAACCCTCGTTGTCGTAGCCCCACTTGTAGCGGAAGTTGCGGTTGAGGTCGACACCGTCGCCCGAGGTGATCTTGCCGTCACCGTTGTTGTCGCGCAGGTTCTTGCGCCACTGGCGGTTGGCCGGGCTCTGATGCGTGTAGTCGTAGCCGTCCGGGTTGGCGGACAGCACGAACCACAGCTCCGTACGGTCCACGATCCTGGTGACGCGGTCGTCCTTGCCGTAGTTGTCGAGGTAGTAGTGCATCAGCCGGCGGGTCATCTCCGGCGTGATCCACTCACGGGCGTGCTGATTGGACATGTAGAGCACCGACGGCTTGCTGCCGTCACGGGTCTTCGCGGCGCCCTTGCTCAGCTTGAGGGCGAGGATGTCCTTGCCCTGGCCGGTCTTGCCGATGCTGACGATCTTGGTGAGGCCGGGGTGCGCCCGGCCGGTCTCGACGATCTCCTGCTTCAGCCCGCCCTCGCCGCTGTAGGGGCGGAAGACTCCGTCGCCCGCGGCCTTCAGCCGGTCGCGGCTCTGTGCGGAGACCTTCTTCTCGATGAGCCGCACGCCCTTGCCGTGCAACTCGGTGGCCTGCTTGGCGGTGAGGTAGAGCTCGACCGGGCCGGTGCCCTTGTCGGGCACCTGCCGCCCCAGCTCGGTGCCGTCCGCTCCGGCGCGGAGCAGCAGCGGAATCTGATCCTTGGTGACCTGGGCGCTCCATACGGACAGCCCGTCACCGGCGGCGTCCGGCGGCGGTTGCGCGGGGGCCGCGGGTGCCGCGGCCAGTCCCCCCAGGAACAGCGCGGCCAGAGCCACCACCGCGCCGCTCGATCTCACCGTGCGTCTGAGCTTCATGAGCCCCCCTGGCTGTCGTTCGAAGACACGCGGGTGCGCAGCGCTCCAGACTTGTCACGACACATGGTCATGTCAACAGCGGCGCGCGGAACGGCTGTCACATGCCCCGCGACGCACCACGCCCCCGGATCGCTCATGTGATCCAGGGACGTTGGGGTACGGCTCTCGGCTCTCGTACGGCTTGTCGGGCCGTCAGCTGATGGGGGCGGGCGGCTCGCGGGGCGGGCGGCTCGTAGGACCGTCAGCTGATGGGGCCCGTCGGCTCGCGGGACCGGCCAGCTCGTGGGGCCGTAAACTCGCGCGGCAGTCAGCTCGTAGGACCGGTCAGCCGACCATGCCGTCGGCCATCTCCTCGGTCAGGCTTGACTCGGTGCCGGGGATGCCCAGGTCCTGGGCGCGCTTGTCGGCCATGGCCAGCAGCCGGCGGATACGGCCCGCGACGGCGTCCTTGGTCAGCGGCGGGTCGGCGAGAGCCCCCAGCTCCTCCAGGGACGCCTGCTTGTGCTCCATGCGCAGCCGCCCGGCCGCGGCGAGGTGCTCGGGCACCTCCTCGCCCAGGATCTCCAGAGCGCGCTGCACCCGGGCCCCGGCGGCGACGGCGGCGCGGGCCGAGCGGCGCAGATTGGCGTCGTCGAAGTTGGCGAGGCGATTGGCGGTGGCCCGCACCTCGCGGCGCATCCGCCGCTCCTCCCAGGCGAGGACCGACTCATGCGCCCCCAGCCGCGTCAACAGCGCGCCGATGGCATCACCGTCCCGGACGACCACCCGGTCCACCCCGCGCACCTCGCGCGCCTTGGCGGCGATCTGCAGCCGGCGAGCGGCGCCGACCAGGGCGAGCGCGGCCTCCGGACCGGGGCAGGTCACCTCCAGGGAGGACGAGCGGCCGGGCTCCGTGAGCGAGCCATGGGCGAGGAAGGCCCCGCGCCAGGCGGCCTCGGCGTCGCAGGTGGCGCCGGAGACGACCTGCGGCGGCAGTCCGCGGATCGGCCGGCCGCGGCCGTCGACCAGGCCGGTCTGCCGCGCCAGCTGGTCACCGCCCGCCACCACCCGCACCACGTACCTGCTGCCGCGGCGCAGCCCACCGGGGGCCATCACCACCAGATCCGAGGAGTGGCCGAAGATCTCCAGGATGTCCTTGCGGACCCTGCGGGCCGCGATCCCGGTGTCCAGCTCCGCCTCGATCACGATGCGCCCGCTGACCAGGTGCAGCCCGCCCGCGAACCGCAGGATCGCCGAGACCTCCGCTTTCCGGCAGCAGGTCCGGGTGACGGGGAGCCGGGAGATTTCGTCCTTCACCGCTGCCGTCATCGCCATGGGCCGATCCTTCCATGCATCCGAAAAATACGGTCGTACGCGGCCGCCAGAAGCTCCGGGTCATGCTTCGGGGCACCGTCGGTCGCGGCCACCGGCGCCAGCTCGACTGTGCCGCCCAGCCGCTTGGCGGCGTCGCACAGACTGCTCTGGTCGGGGACGGCGGCCTCGTCGGCCAGCACCACGTCGAAGGCGAGTTTAGGGGCGTGTCGGGCCAAAACCTCCAAATGACGCTGCGGGGAGAAGCCGTCGGTTTCTCCCGGCTGAGGGGCGAGGTTCAGCGAGAGCACGCGCCGGGCCTTGGTCTCGGTGAGCGCCTTGAGCAGATCGGGGACCAGCAGATGGGGGATCACGGAGGAGAACCAGGAGCCGGGTCCCAGCACCACCCAGTCGGCGTCCATGACCGCCTCGACGGCCTCGGGGACGGCCGGCGGATCGTGCGGCACCAGATGGACCGACTGCACCTCGCCGGGGGTGAGCGCCACGGTGGCCTGCCCGGCGACGGTGGAGACCTCGTCCGGGCGCGCCGGGTCATGGCCCCGGACGTACGCCTGGAGCTCCAGGGGGACGGCCGACATGGGCAGCACCCGGCCGTGGGCGCCCAGCAGCCTGCCGACCAGGTCGAGTGCCTGCACATGGTCGCCCAGCTGCTCCCACAGGGCGACGATCAGCACATTGCCCACCGCGTGGCCGTGCAGATCGCCCTCGCTGACGAAGCGGTGCTGGATGACCCGCGCCCAGGTCTGACCCCAGTCGTCGTCGCCGCACAGCGCGGCCAGGGCCTTGCGCAGATCGCCGGGCGGCAGCACGCCCAGCTCGTCCCGGAGGCGTCCGCTGGAGCCCCCGTCATCGGCCACGGTGACGACGGCGGTCAGATCGCCGGTGATCCGGCGCAGCGCGGCCAGCGACGCCGACAGGCCCATGCCGCCGCCCAGGGCGACGACTTTGGGCTGCGCACCCCGGTTCGTCCGCGCCCCGACCAGCCGTCGCAGCCGGTTGCTACGAATGGTCACTCGCGCCCCATGTCCCGGTGGACGATGACGGTCTCCACTCCCTCGGCGGCCAGCCGCGGGGCGAGCCGCTCGGACATCGCGACGCTGCGGTGCTTACCGCCGGTGCAGCCGACGGCGATGGTCACATAGCGCTTGCCCTCGCGTCGGTAGCCCGCGGCGATGAGCTGGAGCAGCTCCGCGTAGCGGTCCAGGAACTCCTTGGCGCCGGGCTGGTTGAAGACATAGCTGGAGACCTCCTCGTTGAGCCCGGTGAAGGGGCGCAGCTCGGGGACCCAGTGCGGATTGGGCAGGAAGCGGCAGTCCACCACCAGATCGGCGTCAACCGGCAGCCCGTACTTGTAGCCGAACGACATCACGGTGGCCCGCAGCTCGGGCTCCTCCTCGCCCGCGAACTGGGCGTCCATCTTGGCGCGCAGCTCATGGACGTTGAGGCTGGAGGTGTCGATCACCAGATCGGCGTCCCCGCGCAGCTCGCGCAGCAGATCGCGCTCGGCGGCGATGCCGTCCACGATCCGGCCGTCGCCCTGGAGGGGGTGCGGGCGGCGCACGGATTCGAAGCGGCGCACCAGCGCCTCGTCGGACGCCTCAAGGAACAGCACGCGCCGCTTGACGTTCTTGGCTGCGAGGTCGGCGAGGGACTCGCGGAGGTTGTCGAAGAAGCGGCGCCCGCGGACGTCCACCACCACGGCGATCCGGGCCACATTGCCCTGGGAGCGGGCGCCCAGGTCGACCATGGTGGGGATCAGCGCGGGCGGCAGGTTGTCCACGACGAACCAGCCGAGGTCCTCCAGACACTTGGCGGCGGTGCTGCGGCCCGCGCCCGACATTCCAGAGATGATCACCAGCTCGGGGATGGCCGCCGCCTCGGCGGGCTCGCCCGACGTGCCCGTATTCACCTGCGCTCCGTCTCCATGGTTCTCGTGCTCGGTCATGGTCTGGTCCCCCCGTTCGACGACGCCGCGCCGGCGGCCTCGTCCTCAATGATCTCTCCTGTGGCGGTGTTCACGGCGGGCGCGGCCGGGGCGGCCCCGGCGAGCGCCGCGGCGACCGTCTCGGCCGTCTTACGGCCCACGCCGGGCACCTCGCAGATCTGCTCGACGGTGGCGGCGCGGAGCCGCTTGACCGAACCGAAGTGCTTCAGCAGGGCCTGCTTACGGCTGTCACCGAGGCCCGGAACGGTGTCCAGCGGCCCGGCCTTCAACGACTTGGCGCGTTTGCTGCGCTGGTAGGTGATGGCGAAGCGGTGGGCCTCGTCACGGACCCGCTGAAGGAGGTAGAGCCCCTCGCTGCTGCGGGGCAGCACCACCGGGTCCTCCTCGTCCGGCAGCCACACCTCCTCGAGCCGCTTGGCGAGGCCGCAGACGGCGACATCGTCGACGCCGAGCTCGTCAAGGGCCCGTTGGGCGGCGGCCACCTGCGGCTTGCCGCCGTCGACCACGACGAGCTGGGGCGGGTAGGCGAACCGCTTCGGCCTGCCCTCCTCGTCGATCGGGCCGGAGGGCCCCTGGTCGAGGCCGTCGGGTCCATCGGGTCCGTCTGGTCCGTCTGGTCCGTCTGGTCCATCGAGGGGCTGCCCGGTGGACCCGGTGGACCCGGTGGACCCGGTGGACCCGGGAGTCTCGACGGCCCCGGGAACCCCGGGAGCCCCGAGAACCCCGGGAGCCCCGGATGTTTCGGTGGCCCCGGGAGCCCCGGCGATCCCGGATGCCTCGGTGGCTCCGGAAACCTCAGGAGCCCCGGTGGCTTCCTCCTGCCACTCCCCCGTCTTCTGCTTCTCCTGCAGATAGCGGCGGAAGCGGCGACTCACGACCTCGTGCATGGAGCGGACATCGTCCTGCCCGGCGAAGCTCTTGATCTGGAAGCGGCGGTACTCACTCTTCCGGGGGAGCCCGTCCTCGAAGACCACCATGGAGGCCACCACGTCATCGCCCTGGAGATGGGAGATGTCGAAGCACTCCACGCGCAGCGGAGCGGAGTCCAGCCCCAGGGCCTCGGCGATCTCCTCCAGCGCCCGGGAGCGGGTGGTGAGGTCGGAGGCGCGCTTGGTCTTGTGCAGCGCGAGCGCCTGCTGGGCGTTGCGCTGCACGGTCTCCATCAGGTCCTTCTTGTCGCCGCGCTGCGGGATGCGCAGATCGACCCGGGAGCCCCGGCGCTCGGCGAGCCACTGGGCGACCGGCTCGGCCGGTTCCGGCACGGCGGGCACCAGGACCTCCTTGGGGACGGCGTCGCCGCGCTCCTCCCCGTACAGCTGCTGGAGGGCATGCTCGACCAGCCCGGCGGTGTCGACGGCCTCGACCTTGTCGGTGACCCAGCCGCGCTGACCGCGCACCCGGCCGCCGCGCACATGGAAGATCTGGACGGCCGCCTCCAGCTCGTCCTCGGCGACCGCTATCAGGTCGGCGTCGGTGGCGTCGGCGAGCACCACCGCGTTCTTCTCCATGGCGCGCTTGAGCGCGCCTATGTCGTCACGGAGCCGGGCCGCCTTCTCGTACTCCATGTCCTCGGCGGCCTCGTGCATCCGCTCCTCCAGGCGGCGCAGATAGGTGCCGGTGCGGCCGGCCATGAAGTCGCAGAACTCCTCGGCCAGTTGGCGGTGCTCCTCGGCGGTGACACGGCCGACGCAGGGGGCCGAGCACTTGCCGATATAGCCGAGCAGACAGGGGCGGCCGATCTGGGCGGAGCGCTTGAACACCCCGGCGGAGCAGGTCCGGACGGGGAACACGCGCAGCATCAGGTCGACGGTCTCGCGGATGGCCCAGGCGTGGGCGTACGGGCCGAAGTAGCGCACGCCCTTCTTCTTGGCGCCGCGCATCACCTGGACCCGGGGGAACTCCTCGTTGAGGGTCACGGCGAGGGAGGGGTAGCTCTTGTCGTCGCGGTACTTGACGTTGAACCGGGGGTCGAACTCCTTGATCCAGGAGTACTCGAGCTGCAGGGCCTCGACCTCGGTGGAGACCACGGTCCACTCCACGGCGGCGGCCGTGGTGACCATGGTGCGGGTCCGCGGGTGGAGGTTCGCCAGGTCCTGGAAGTACGACGAGAGCCGCTGGCGCAGGCTCTTCGCCTTTCCGACGTAGATCACCCGGCCGTGCTCGTCACGGAACTTGTAGACCCCCGGCGAGTCGGGGATCTGTCCCGGCTTGGGGCGGTAGCTGCTCGGGTCGGCCATGGTCACCACCCTACTTGCGGGGAGTGACACATCCGGTGCCCTCGGGGCGCGGTTCGGTGAGGTCCAGGGGATTTGGGGATTCCGCCGCCCGCTCAGGCGTCGGGTCCCGCGATGAGCCGTCCCCTCAGGCGTCGGGGCCCGCGATGAGCCGTCCGCCCTTCGCCGTGACCGGGACCGACGGCAGCGGCCGCTCCGCGGGCCCCTGGACGACCTTGCCGGTGCGGGCGTCGAACTGGCTGCCGTGGCAGGGACAGTTGATCTTGCCGTCCTCGACCGTGTCGACGACGCATCCGGCGTGGGTGCACACCGCGCTGAACGCCGTGAACTCCCCCTTGGCGGGCTGGGCGACCACCACCCGGTGCTCTCGGTAGATCTTGGCGCCGCCGACCGGCACCACACCGGCCGAGCCGAGCTCGACGGGGGCGGTGGGCGTCGGGGACGCCTTCTTGCCCGATCCACCCGGGGAGCAGGCCGCCACCCCGAGCCCGGCGGCTCCGGCCAGCGCGGCGCGGCACAGCACGGTTCGACGGGAGGCGGGCTGGCTGGACATCTGCGGCTCCTGAGGGTGTGAGGGCCCTCCGACCATACCGGCACAGATCCTTCCGTTCGCCACCGCCCCCAGGGGGGACGTAAGCGTTTGCGCAAACGTTTACGTCAGCCGCCCGATGCGGTACGTTACGTGCCCCTGGCAGGGCTCGGCAGCCCGACGGACCCGAACTCCCCCTTTGGACCGGCTCCCCCCTGGACCGGCTCCTCCTTGGACCGACTCCCCCGACGATCTCGACGTTAAGGACCGCAGCGGATGGCAACCATGGTCGATGTCGCCCGTCGCGCCGGGGTGTCCGTGGCCACCGTCTCGCATGTGCTCAACGAGACCCGACCGGTCCGCCCCGGCACCCGTAAGGCCGTGCTGGACGCCATCGACGAGCTCGGGTACATCCCCAATACGCTGGCGCGCTCCCTGGTGACCGCGCGCACCCGCTCGATCGGCCTGGCCGTCTCGGCGATCAGCAATCCGTACTTCACCGAGATCCTCCAGGGCGTCGAGGCCGGCGCCCTGGAGCGGGGCTACGGTCTGCTGATCGCCGATCCGCATGACGACCCCGAGCATGAGCTGACCGTCGTCCGGCTGCTGCATGAGCGACGGGTGGACGGCGTGCTCGTCGCCCCGTCGGCCGGGCCCGCCGGGCTGCTGGAGTATCTGGCCCGCCGTAAGATCCCCGCCGTCTTCCTCGACCGGCTGGTCGGCGACGCCCATGACCAGGTGTGCGCCGAGAACACCCGCCCCGTCGAACAGCTGGTCGACCATCTCGCCGATCTCGGCCACACCCGCATCGGACTGGTCGCGGGGCTGCCGGGGCTGAGCACCACCACCGAGCGGATCGCGGGCTACCGGGCCGGGCTGGAGCGGCACGGGCTGCCGTTCCGCCCCGGGCTGCTGGCCGAGGGCCACTCCGAGGCGCGGGGCGCGGAGGACGCCGTCCACCGGCTGCTGGCCTCCCCCGAGCCGCCCACCGCGATCATCACCGCGAACAACGCCATGACCATCGGTGCGCTGCGCGCCCTGCGCACGGCAGGGCTGAGCGTGCCGGACGATCTCGCGCTGGTCTGCTTCGACGACTTCTCCTGGGCGGATGTCTTCTCCCCCGGGCTCACCGCGATCTCCCAGCCCAGCCGGGAGGTCGGCGCCACCGCCGTCCGGCTGCTGCTCGAGCGGCTGGAGAATCCGGGGCGGCCGCCGCGCACCGTCCGGCTGCCCTGTGCCTTCGTCCACCGCACCTCGTGCGGCTGTGTGGCCGAAGGCCTCGACCGACCGCTCCCCGGAACTCCCGGAATCGCCGGAAAGGACCCCGTCTCGTGATCGTCGTCGCCGGAGAAGCCCTGATCGACCTCGTGCCCGAGCGCACGTCGAACCCCGCGGCGGGGGGCCAGTTGCCCGCGCTGCGGCCCGCGCGCGGCGGCGGCCCGTACAACACCGCGCTGGCCCTCGGGCGGCTCGGCTCGCCCACCGCGTTCTGCTCGCGGGTCTCCACGGACGGTTTCGGGGAGGCGCTGCTGGAGGGCCTGCGGAAGGACGGCGTGGACACCGCGCTGGTGCAGCGCGGCGAGGAGCCCACGACCCTGGCCGTGGCCTCCATCGGGGCCGATGGCTCGGCCGGGTACGGCTTCTATGTGCAGGGCACCGCGGACCGGCTCTTCACCCTGCCGCCGTCCCTTCCCGAGGGGGTGAGCGCGCTGTCGCTGGGCACCTGCTCGCTGGTGCTGGAGCCGGGCGCGAGCGCGTACGAGGAGCTGCTGCGGCGCGAGGCCGCGCGCGGGGTCTTCACCACGCTGGACCCCAATATCCGCACCGGTCTGATCCCCGACGCCGATGCCTACCGGGCCCGCTTCCACGGCTGGCTGCCCCATATCGGCCTGCTGAAGCTGTCCATAGAGGACGCCAGGTGGCTGGCCGACTCGGAGGACGCGGGGGATGTCGAGAGGGCCGTGGGCGCGTGGCTGGCGGCGGGCCCGGCGGCCGTGGTGCTCACCCATGGCGGGGAGGGGCTGAGCGTACGGCGCCAGGACGGCTCGGTGATCTCGGTGCCGGGCGAGCGGGTGGACATCGTGGACACCATCGGGGCGGGCGACACCGTGAACGCCGCGCTGCTGCACCGGCTGGCGGGTCACCAGTCCCTGTCGGCGCCCGCGCTGGCCAAGCTGGACGAGGCGGCCTGGCGGGATGTGCTGGGCTTCGCCGCCCGCGCCGCCGCGATCACCTGCTCCCGCGCGGGCGCGGAGCCGCCCTACGCGTCCGAGCTGGTCTGAGCCCAACCGTTCCGGCTCCGCTCGCGCCGCGCCCGGGGCCGGGCCGGGGCGGGGCGGGGCCCGCGGCGGTGGGGGGGTCGGCGGCCGGCGCGTGGGGGGGGGCCGGGGGGATTGGGCCGCACCGTTGCCGCCGCGGACGGCGCGGGCCGGGTCATCTCGGGCGGGGGGCGCGGGCACAGCGGCTTGGGCTACTTCGCGGCCGTCCGCTTGGAGGCGGCCGTGGTCTTGGCCGCCGCCTTCTTGGCCACGGTCTTCTTCGCCGCGGTCTTCTTGGCCGCCGTGGACTTCGCGGCGGCCTTCTTGGCGGGCGCCTTCTTGGTGGTCACGCCGCCCTTGCGCGCGGCGGGCACCGTGGCGTCGCTCACCCGGTCGCCCAGCATGTCCCGCAGGAACTTCCCGGTGTGGCTGACCGTGATCGAGGCCACGTCCTCCGGGGTGCCCTCGGCGATCACCAGACCGCCGCCGCTGCCGCCCTCGGGGCCCATGTCCACGACCCAGTCGGCCGTCTTGATCACATCGAGGTTGTGCTCGATGACGATCACCGTGTTGCCCTTGTCGACCAGGCCGGAGAGCACGCTGATCAGCTTGCTGATGTCCTCGAAGTGCAGACCGGTGGTCGGCTCGTCCAGCACATACACCGTGCGGCCGGTGGACCGCTTCTGGAGCTCGCTCGCCAGCTTGACGCGCTGGGCCTCACCGCCGGAGAGGGTCGGCGCGGGCTGCCCGAGCCGGACATAGCCCAGCCCGACCTCGTTGAGGGTGCGCAGATGGCGGGCGATGGTGGGCACCGCCTCGAAGAAGTCCAGCGCCTCCTCGATGGGCATGTCCAGCACCTCGGCGATGGACTTGCCCTTGTAGTGCACCTCCAGGGTCTCCCGGTTGTAGCGCGCGCCGTGGCAGACCTCGCACGGCACATACACATCCGGCAGGAAGTTCATCTCGATCTTGATGGTGCCGTCACCGGAGCAGTTCTCGCAGCGGCCGCCCTTGACGTTGAAGGAGAACCGCCCGGGCTGGTACCCGCGGACCTTGGCCTCCATCGTCTCCGCGAACAGCTTGCGCACATGGTCGAAGACGCCGGTGTACGTGGCCGGGTTCGAGCGCGGGGTGCGGCCGATGGGCGACTGGTCGACATGCACCACCTTGTCCACGAGATCGTCGCCGGCGACCCGGGTGTGCCGCCCGGGAACCGCCCGCGCGCCGTTCAGCTCGCGGGCCAGATGGGTGTAGAGGATGTCGTTGACCAGCGTGGACTTACCCGATCCGGAGACACCGGTGACGGCGGTGAGCACCCCGAGCGGGAAGGACACGTCGATGTCCTGGAGGTTGTTCTCCCGGGCGCCGTGGACCGTGAGGCGCCGCTTGGGGTCCATGGACCGGCGCGCCGCCGGCAGCGGGATGGCCTTCTTGCCGGACAGATAGTGCCCGGTCACCGACTCCTGGTTGACCAGCAGCTCGCTCAGCGGCCCGCTGTGCACCACCTTCCCGCCGTGCTCGCCCGCGCCCGGGCCGATGTCCACCACCCAGTCCGAGGTCTTGATGGTGTCCTCGTCGTGCTCCACGACGATCAGGGTGTTGCCGAGGTCGCGCAGCCGCACCAGCGTCTCGATCAGCCGGTGGTTGTCTCGCTGGTGCAGGCCGATGGACGGCTCGTCCAGCACATAGAGCACACCCACCAGTCCGGAGCCGATCTGGGTGGCCAGCCGGATGCGCTGGGCCTCGCCGCCGGAGAGGGTGCCCGCGGCGCGGTTGAGCGAGAGGTAGTCCAGGCCGACGTCGACCAGGAACCGCAGCCGCTCGTTGACCTCCTTGAGGACCCGCTCGGCGATGGTCTTCTCGCGCGCGCTCAGCTCCATGCCGCGCAGGAACTCGGCGCATTCGCTGATCGACATCGCCGAGACATCCGCGATGGACTTGTCCTGCACGGTGACGGCCAGGACGATCGGCTTCAGGCGGGTGCCCTCACAGGTGGGGCAGGGCACCTCGCGCATATAGCCCTCGAACCGCTCCCGGCTGGCGTCGCTCTCCGCCTCCGAGTGGCGCCGCTTCACATAGGGCAGCGCGCCCTCGAAGGCCGTGGTGTACGCCCGCTGGCGGCCGTAGCGATTGCGGTAACGGACCTCGATCTGGGTCCGGTGCCCGTTGAGCAGCGCCTTCTTGGCGCGCTGCGGAAGCCCGGCCCAGGGCACGTCGGTACGGAAGCCGAGCGCGTCGGCGAGCGCGCCGACCAGACGGCCGAAGTAGTCCTTGGTGTGGCCGTGGGACCAGGGGTGGATGGCGCCCTCGTCCAGCGACTTCTCCTCGTCCGGGATGATCAGCTCCGGGTCGACCTCCATCCGGGTGCCGATGCCGGTGCACTCCGGGCAGGCGCCGAAGGGCGAGTTGAAGGAGAAGGTGCGCGGCTCCAGCTCCTCGAAGGACAGGTCGTCGTACGGGCAGTAGAGATGCTCGGAGAACATCCGCTCCCGCTGCGGGTCGTCCTCCTCCAGGTCCACGAAGTCGAGGATCACCATGCCGCCGGAGAGGCCGAGGGCGGTCTCCACCGAGTCCGTCAGCCGGCGCTTGGCGCTGTCCTTGACGGTGAGGCGGTCCACGACCACCTCGATGGTGTGCTTCTCCTGCTTCTTCAGCTTCGGCGGGTCGGACAGCTGGATGGTGGCGCCGTCCACCCGGGCGCGGCTGTAGCCCTTGGTCTGGAGATCGGAGAAGAGGTCGGCGAACTCCCCCTTGCGCTCGCGCACCAGCGGCGAGAGCACCTGGAAGCGGCTGCCCTCGGGGAGCTCAAGCACCCGGTCCACGATCGCCTGCGGCGACTGGCGGGCGATCGGACGGCCGCACTCGGGGCAGTGCGGCTTGCCGATACGGGCGAACAGCAGCCGGAGGTAGTCATAGACCTCGGTGATGGTGCCGACCGTCGAGCGCGGATTCCGCGAGGTCGACTTCTGGTCGATCGACACCGCGGGGGACAGGCCCTCGATGAAGTCCACATCGGGCTTGTCCATCTGCCCCAGGAACTGGCGGGCGTAGGAGGAGAGCGACTCGACGTACCGGCGCTGCCCCTCGGCGAAGATCGTGTCGAACGCGAGGGACGACTTGCCCGACCCGGACAGCCCGGTGAAGACGATGAGCGAGTCGCGAGGAAGGTCGAGTGAGACGTTCTTGAGGTTGTGCTCGCGAGCGCCACGAACGATGAGACGGTCGGCCACGCCGGTCGGCACCTTTCTTGAGAGGGTCGGGGTGCGCCGAGCCCGCTCGCGGGGCGGCCCTGCCGGTCGGAGCAGAGGCGGAGCGGAGCGAAGCCCCCAACCCAGGGTATGGGGGCACGACGACGATGTCTTAAGGATGCAACACGCCGAGCCTATAGCACGCACATTCGATTTGCGGGACACGGGAGCCGACTTCACCCGATCGTGTGGTGCGCACTACGGTCGGGTCATGACCGACTACGCCGGGGCCGACTACGCCCGGGACGCCGCCGCCGTTCAGGAGGCGACGGACCGGCTGCTGACCGCCGTCGCCGCCCTCGACGACGCCTCCCTCGCCCGTCCATCGGAGCTCCCGGGCTGGACCCGCGGCCATGTCCTGGCCCACCTGGCCCGCAACGCGGACGCGATGGTGAACCTCCTCACCTGGGCCCGGACCGGCGAAGAGACTCCGATGTACCCCGACGCGGAGACGCGCGACGCCGACATCCGGCGGGATGCCGCCCGGCCGCTCGCCGTCCACCTGGACGACCTGCGCACCAGCGCCGCCCGCTTCGACGCGGCGGTCGCCGCGCTGCCCCCGGAGCGCCTGCCGTACGAGGTGGCCCTGCGCGGCGGTGTCCGGGAGCCGGCCGCCGGGCTGCCGCTGCGCCGCCTCACCGAGGTCGAGCTGCACCATGTCGATCTCGGCATCGGCCGCACCGTGGCGGATCTCCCCGCCACCTTCGTCGAGAGCCAGCTCACCGTGCTCACTGGTACAAGGTTCGCCGGGCACCCGGATATTCCCCCGCTGCGACTGGCCACCGGGCCCGGCGAAGCGGACGTCCGGCACACCGGCCGCCCCGCCGCCCCCGGGGAATCCCCGGTCACCGTCACCGGCTCCCCCGCCGCCCTGCTGGGCTGGCTCACCGGCCGTACGGACGGCGCCGGTCTATCCTGCCCCGACGGTCCCCTGCCCGCCCTGCCCGCACTAGGCTGAGGCCATGACCTACAGCGGAGTGGTGACGGTCGGCGGACCGGCCGACGTGCATGAACTGCCCGATCTCATGATCTCGAAGGTCGCGGTGGGCCCCATGTCCAACAACGCCTATCTGCTGCGCTGCCGGGCCACCGACGAACAGCTGCTGATCGACGCCGCCGCGGAGCCGCACACCCTGCTCTCCCTCATCGGCGAGAGCGGGATCGCGTCCCTGGTCACCACCCACCGCCACCCCGACCACTGGGGCGCGCTGCGCGAGGTGATGGAGGCCACGGGCGCCCGTACCTACGCGGGCCGTTACGACGCGGAGGGCATCCCGGCGCGCACCGATGTCCTGGTCGAGGACGGCGACACGCTGCGGGTCGGCCGGGTCGAGCTGACCGCCCGCCATCTGGTCGGCCACACCCCGGGCAGCATCGCCCTGATCTACGACGATCCGCACGGCCATCCGCACGTGTTCACCGGCGACTGCCTCTTCCCGGGCGGGGTCGGTAACACCCGTAAGGATCCCAAGGCGTTCGAGAGCCTGATCAACGACGTCGAGACCAAGCTCTTCGACCAGCTCTCCGACGAGACCTGGGTCTACCCCGGCCACGGCGACGACACCACCCTCGGCGCCGAGCGCCCGCACCTCGGCGAGTGGCGCGAGCGCGGCTGGTAACGGCGCTCGCACGCCCCGGAGCGCCGCGCGCCTCCGTACGCCCCGTGACCCCCGGCGGGCCGGGCCGGTTGTCGCGTCATGCAGCACGACCGCTCACCGCAGCATGACCGCTCACCGTCCATGGCCCGCCTCGCGGCCGCGTCCATGGCCGGCACCGCGATCGAGTTCTACGACTTCTTCGTCTACGGCACGGCCGCGGCGCTCGTCCTCGGCCCGCTGTTCTTCCCCACCTTCTCGCCGCTGGCCGGCACCCTCGCCGCCTTCGGCACCTTCGCCGTCGGCTTCATCTCCCGGCCGCTGGGCTCGATGCTCTTCGGGCCCCTCGGCGACCGCCACGGGCGCCGTCCGGTGCTCATCGCCTCGCTGCTGCTCACCGGTCTCGCCACCGTCGCCGTGGGCTTCGTCCCGACCTACGACTCGATCGGCATCGCCGCCCCCGTCCTGCTGCTCGTGCTGCGCTTCCTGCAGGGGCTGGGGCTGGGCGGCGAATGGGGCGGCGCGGTGCTGCTGACCGCCGAGCACGCGCCCGCCGCACGGCGCGGGCTGTGGTCGGGCTTTCCGCAAGTCGGCCCGTCCATCGGCTTTCTGCTGGCCAACGGCACGATGCTGGCCCTGTCGGCCACGCTGAGCGATGGCGAGTTCCGGTCCTGGGGGTGGCGGGTGCCGTTCTGGGGCGCGGGGCTGCTGGCGGGCGCCGGGCTGCTGCTGCGGGCCCAGGTGACCGAGTCCCCGCGGTTCCGGGAGCTGGCCGAGCGCGGTGAGCAGGCCGCCGCGCCGCTGGCCGAGGTGGTGCGCGGCCACTGGCGGCTGGTCCTGCTGACCGCGGGCGGGCTGGCGGTGGGTTACGCCGTCTTCTACGCGGTCACGACCTGGTCGCTGGCGTACGGCACGGAACGGCTCGGGGTCGCCCGCACCACCCTGCTGGGCTGCATCATGGCGGCCGTGGCGGTCCTGGGCGCCCTGACGCCCCTGGCGGCCCATCTCGGCGACCGCTTCGGGCGGCGGCCGATGTGCCTGGTGGGCTGCGTGGCCATCGTGGTGTGGATGTTTCCGCTGGCCGCGCTGTTGCGCACCGGTAAGCCGCCGCTGATGTTCCTCGGCTTCCTGGGCGCGCTGCTCGCCTTCATCACCATGTTCGCCGTGACCTCGGCCTATCTGCCCGAGCTGTTCGAGGCGCGGGTGCGCTGTACGGGGGCGGCGCTCGGCTACAACCTCGCGGGTGTCCTGGGCGGGGCGCTCACCCCGATCGTGGCGACGGCGGTCTCCCACGGCGACGGCCCGCCCTGGGGCGTCGCCGCGTATCTGACCGCCGTGGCGCTGCTGAGCCTGGGCTGCTTCGCCCTGCTGCCGGAGACACGGCCGACGGCCGACCGTCCGGATGGTGGACGGTCGGCCGTACGGCCTCTGGAGGCCGGGGAGGCGGCTGTGTGAGCCCGTCTCCCGGATCCGGGACTGTGGACGGCTGTCGGACGCCGCCGGGCGCTCTCGGGCGCCGTCAGGGCGGTGACGCCGCGGGTGCCGTCAGACGTCGACGCTGTCCTTGTCCCGGGCCCGGTCCTCCCCGCTCCCCGCCGCCGCCAGGGCCTGTTTCTTCGAGGCGTACAGACTCGTGGCCGTGGTGACGGCGAGCACCGCGCAGATGACCCCGAGCGAGACCGGGATGCTGATCTCCGGGACATGCACCCCGGACTCGTGCAGCGCGTGCAGCACCAGCTTGACGCCGATGAAGCCGAGGATGATCGACAGCCCGTACGAGAGGTGGACCAGCTTCTTGAGCAGGCCGCCGATGAGGAAGTACAGCTGGCGCAGGCCCATCAGCGCGAAGGCGTTGGCGGTGAAGACGATGTACGGATCCTGGGTGAGGCCGAAGATCGCGGGTATCGAGTCCAGCGCGAAGAGGACGTCGGTGGTGCCGATCGCCAGCATGACGATCAGCATCGGGGTCATCAGCCGCTTGCCGTTCTCCACGATGAACAGCTTGGTGTCGTGGTACCGGTCGGTGGACGGGACTCGCTTCTCGACCGCCTTGAGCAGCCGGTTCTCCTCGAACTCCTCTTCCTCCTCATCGGCCCGCGCCTCCTGGATGAGCTTCCAGGCCGTCCAGATGAGGAAGGCGCCGAAGATGTAGAAGACCCAGGCGAAGGTCGAGACGATCGCGGCGCCGGCGGCGATGAAGACCGCGCGCAGCACCAGGGCGATGAGCACCCCCACCATCAGCACGCGCTGCTGGTAGATCGTCGGCACGGCGAACTTCGCCATGATCAGGACGAAGACGAAGAGGTTGTCGACGCTCAGCGACTTCTCGGTGATGAAGCCCGCGAAGAACTCGCCGGAGGGCTGGCCGCCCGCGAAGACCAGCAGCCCGAGCCCGAAGAGCCCGGCGAGGGCGACCCAGACGGCGGTCCAGATCCCGGCCTCCTTCATGGAGACCTCATGCGGTTTGCGGCCGCCTATGAAGAAGTCGACGGCGATCAGGGCGCAGAGGCCGATGATCGTCAGCCCCCACATGGTCACGGATACGTCCACGGTTCCTCCGGCATTCGTACGGCAGTCTCAGCGTCGTCGCTGCCGGAGGTCTCTTCCGCCCATGGACCGCCCATGGACCGGAGTCCCGGGATTCCGTCCGGCCTCCTGGTGCCGGACGGAATCCGTGGTGACGGGAACACCGCTAAGGAGTACTCCCCTCCGCGTAAAAGAGAGTACAGGAATCCCCATGAGAGAGTAAAGAGAAAGGCAAAAGTCCTGTTCAGAGCCCGGTCAGCCCTGGTCAGCCCTGGTCAGCCGCCATAGGACTGGCGGGCCCGCGCGGCCCTCAGAGCCTGCGCGGCCCTCCCCACCTCCCCCAGCACCTGGTCCAGCACCCGGCTGCCCGGCGGCACCGTCGGCGGCTCATACGTCCACGCATGGCCCACCCAGGGGTCGGCGAGGTGGTCGTCGGCCACCGGCGTGAGCCGCATCAGCGACCGCCACAGCGGGTCCAGCACCGGACCGTAGGCCCGCGCGTCCTCGCGGTCGGCGACCATCATCAGATGCACGCCCACCGAGGGCCCCTCGTCCGCCAGATAGCGCAGCTGGGTGACGGCCCGGTCGTCGAAGCCGTGCGGGAAGTCATGGACGATCAGCAGCTGCTCGGCGGTGTCCATATCCGGCGGCAGCGCGTCCGTGGCCCGGCTGCGGATCGCCATCTGCACCAGGTCGACACGCTGGGTCAGCGCGGCGAGCACCGCCGAGACCCCCTGGGCCCCGGCCGCCGGCGGCTCGGCCAGCACACCCGACCCCACCAGCGGGGCGAACGACCCCGCGGCCGAACCCGCCGGGTCGATCACATGCACCGCGAACTCCCCCGCCGGATAGACGGCCAGCATCCGCGCCGCGATCGCCACCGCCGCGTCCGCGGCCAGCCTGCGCAGCTCACCGGAGTCGGCCGGCCCGTCGAACGAGCCCGAACGCCCGGCGTCGATCCACAGCCCCCGCTCCAGCGGCAGCCGCACCAGCATGGGGATGCGCAGATCGGCGCGCTCCGGAAGGTGCAGATCGCCCAGGCGCAGGGCCATCGGGACCTCCATCGGCACCTCATACGCCTGCCACACCGGGCTGTCCCAGCGGGCGTAGGCGTACGGCAGCGCGGGCTCCACCACCTCGGCCTCGGAGATGAGCTGCGCCAGATCGCGGTCGAGGGCGATCCGGGCCTGCTCGACGAGGTCGGTCTGCTTGGCGCGCGCCTCGGCGCGCGCGGAGTCGGCGGCCGGGCCCACCCGGGTGCGCGGGTCGGAGAGCACCCGGTCCAGCTCCTGCTCCATGCGGGACTCGGCGAAGTCCACCGCGCTGCGGTAGGCGGCGGTCGTCCGGGCCAGGTCCTCGAACATCCCCCAGACCTGGTTGTAGAGCCGCTCGTCCATGGACCAGCCGGAGGCGTCGCCCGCGACCGGCCGGGCGGGCTGTCCGGGCGCGGCGGGCGGCGCCGTGGGCGGGGGTGTGGGCGGCGCGGCCGTACGGCGGCTCGGGTGCTGGTAGTCGATGGGCCCTCCGGCGGCGGGCGTGCCCTGCGGCTGCTGGGGCGGGGTCTGCGGCTGCTGCGGCGGGGTCTGCGGCTGAGCCGGGGCCGGGTCGGTGCCGCCGCCCGCGGCGGCCGTGCGCACCCGGCCGTCGCCCTCCGGGCGGGGCGGGGGCTGGGCGACCGAGCGGGCCATGCCACGGGCCACCGCCTCGTTGATCCGCGCCGCGAGGTCGGTGCCCTGCTCCAGCCCCTGGTCGTGCAGCATGGCGGCCAGCCCGCCCGCGTACCCCTGGCCGATGGCGCGCACCTTCCAGGCGTCCTGCCTGCGGTACAGCTCCAGGGCCGCCACCGCGGACTCCGAGTCCAGATCGGTGATGGTGTAGCTGGCGATCTCGGAGCCGTCGAGGCCGGTGACGGCGACGAACGGCGCGGCCATGGCGCCGAACCGGGCCGGGCCGCCGACGCCGGTCGGCAGCGCGAGCAGCACGGTGACCCGGTGGATGTGCTCGGGCATCGCGCCGAGGTCCACGGCGAGCCGGTGGTCGGCCGCCGCCTGTTTGGGCACCTCTATCCCGGCCAGCTGGGGCGAGGCGGGATGCGCGACCCATTCGGCGCCGTGCACCGTGCCCCGCTCATCGCCGAGTGTCGCCCCGGCCACGATCGGATTGCCCGCAGAGATCCGGATCTCCAAACGGGTCTGGGGCAGCGGGTGGTTCTGCCCTCGGACCAGCTCGGCCGTCATGGCTGCGTCCCCTCGTTGTGTTCCGCTGTGTGCCGTACGTGTGAGTGGTGATGCGGTGGTGCGGTGAGCGCGTCGGCCCGGCGAGC